>JAKAPN010000014.1 GCA_021822995.1 archaeon | reverse complement strand
AGGGCGACGTCATCGGCTTCAAGGAGGGAAGGCGGGAGAACGAACGGCAATCGCTTTCGAGCGGACAATCTCACGATATTAAACGTGGATGGCTGTCGCGAGGACGGAAAACGACAGTTTCAGCGCTCAGGCCGGCTATATAGTCAAGAAGTTCCGCGTGGCCGAGTTTGAACAGAAACATCAGGTTCCTAGGCCTGGGCGCGGCGGTCAGGGCTCTAGGGGTGGCGATGTTGACCCCTTTCATCAGCATCTACATGCGAGAGGTCCTGGGGCTGGGCTACCTGACCATCGGCCTGCTCCTGATCTTCATTGGAATCGTTCCTCTTGCCGCCTCTCCCTTCGGCGGCCTGGTGACAGACCGTCTGGGGAGGCGCAAGCTGTTCCTGACGATGCTCGTGATGGAGGCGTTGTGCATCGGTGCGGTCGCGACTGCAATGGGCTACGGATCGGTCCCGGGCATTATAGTCGCCGCTGCTGCCGCTAACCTTGCCGGCGGCGCGTTGGCCGGGCCCGCGCTTTCTGCCTACACCGCAGACCTCACTTCTCTCTCGGAGAGGAGCCACGCGTTCAGCTGGCAGAGGATAGGGTTCAACGGCGGCTACGTCGTAGGGGTCACAGCCGGAGGGTACCTCACGCTTGCTCTTGGTTACTCCGCTGCCGGCTTGCTCGCTTCATCTATCATGCTGGTTTCGGCTGTCCTGCTTGCTGTGGAGCTTTCCCCATCCCCCTACGACATGGCTCGGTCAAAGGGGGCGTTGCCAGAAGGCGCGCCGGCGCCTCGGGGCCCCTCTACGGTAAGAGAGAGCGTGAAAATCCTGTCCGCTGACAGAGTCTTCCTGATGCTCTGCTTTGGGTTCTTCCTCGCCAACCTGGCGGAGGCTCAGTGGGCGAACACTCTTCCCCTCTACATCGGTCCGGTCCTCGGGCTCCCCAACGACGTCGTTGGTGTCGCCCTTTCCCTCAACGGACTGGTCGTGGTGCTGGGGCAGAACCAGGTGACGAAGTGGGCGACTGGCCACCTCCACACTTTTTCGGCAAACGTCTCGATACTCCTCTATGTCGCGTCTTACCTCTCACTGGGAGCGCTCGGGCTGGGAGTGTCTGGTTGGGGCCTGCCGGCGGCAGTGATGCTGGTCATAGTGGTCCTGACCATAGGGGAGAACTTCGCCGCGATACCGGCGATGACGATGCCCTCGAATCTTGCCCCGCCCACAGAGATAGGCTCCTACAACGGCGTGTTCGGCTTGTTCGCCAGCGCAGGATATGTGTTCGCTCCGGCCCTGGGCGGGGCTGCTCTTTCGGCTACCAGCAACACCCTTCTCGCCTGGGCATTGATGATGATCCCTGCCGTGCCGGCATTCTTCCTGTTCGCTAGGCTCGGAGGGCGCATCCCCAAAGAACTGAATACGGTGTAGCTCCAGTGATCCGCCAGGCCCTGGCCGGAGGCCCTCTGCTGACTGACCGCGTTCGAGACAGAACCAGCGTTCGCCGAGCCTGAAGCTTAATTAGGGGTTGGCGGGGCGCAAGTTTGAGGACAGCCGGATATGCACGGAAGCAACTACCGCCAACAGAAGGGGATGTTCTACAACAAGAAGTTCGCTCCGGGGGCGCCCAACCCGAAGGTAGCCCGTTTCACGACCGGCAAGTTCAGGCCGGATTACGACTACCAGTTCAAGCTGATATCGGAGGGTAAGCTGCAGATCAGGCACAACGCCCTGGAAGCGGCCAGAGTCGCAGCGAGCAAGAAGGTGGCTCTTGTCGGAGAGGAAAACTTCCTGTTGAAGGTGGTCACATACCCCCACCTGGTGCTTCGCGAGAACAAGATGATCGCGACGGCAGGGGCGGACAGACTCCAGGAAGGGATGAGGAAGGCATTCGGCAAACCGATAGGCCTCGCTGCGAGAGTCGGCATAGGAAGCGTAGTCTTGGAACTCAGCGTCAAGGCTGAGAACTATGAGAAGGGCAAGGAAGCGATGTGGGCCGCCGCGACCAAGCTTCCAATGAAGACGCACACAGAGATAGTCAAGCTGAGGCAAGAAGCCGTCCCGACGCCGGAAGCAGCATAGCGGCGCCCGTAAGAAGGCTCAGTTGACTTCGCGTTCCCAGAAGTATATAGCGAACCCCTGTCCCAGATGGGTGAAAATCGGGGTAGCGCGGAGGAGATTCATTTGACGGTCAGGATAGACGAAGCGAAAGTATTCAAGATAATAGAGGAAAAGAGGCCCAAAGTCATACTTGTGAACGCCCCCGGAGGGCTCCTCAGGCAGACCAAGGACCTGATGGAGAGGGTGAAAGAGAAGTATGGAGTGACTTCGATAATGTCGGGAGACAGCTGCTTTGGGATTTGCGACACGGCCGACGATGAGGTGGAGAAGCTCCAAGCCGACCTGGCGCTACATCTGGGCCACAACGCGGCGGTCACAGAGGTGGGCGACTACACCTACCTAGTCGACGCGGTCGACGACGTCGAATTCAGTGAGGTCGTGGATGTCGCCGCTCGTGTTCTTGCACCGTACAAGCGCCTGGGGCTCGCTACTTTCAGCCAGCATCTGCACCAGTTAGGCCCCGTGAAGGAGAAGCTGGAGTCGAGGGGGTTCCAGGTCAGAGTGGGGAAAAAGAACGGGTTGATGCTGGAGGGACAGATATTCGGATGTGATTTTTCGACCTCGTACCCCATAAGGGATGACGTCGATGCCTTCGCGCTCCTCGGAGAAAGCGAGTTCCATGCGGTGGGTCTCGCCTTGGCCACAGGCAAGCCCACGTTCATGCTGGACCCGTACATGAACGAGGTGACAGACATGAGGGAGGCGGCAGAGGAAAGGAGAAAGAGGGCGATACTCGCAGTGTACAAGGCGAGGGACGCCCGAGTCTTCGGGGTGGTCACCGGGTTGAAGGAGGGTCAGAAGATGCTGGGGAGGAGCAGCTGGATAGCGAAGCGCCTTGAGATGAATGGGAGGAAGGTCGTGCAGCTGGCAATGAGAGATGTGACCCCCGAGCGGCTTGCGCCTCACAGAGAGATCGAGGCGTTCATCCAGACCGCGTGCCCGAGGATATCCGTAGATGGGTTCACCTTTGACAGACCTGTGCTCTCAATCCCTCAGGCAGACGCTTTAGTGGCACTTATTGAGGGGAGGGAACCGGGGGAGTTCCTTGAACGCTCGAAATGGATTGAGCTCACGGTGGGACTGATCAAACGATGAAAGAATCGAAGGACAGAATGAGGGTCCTTCCGGGGGACAGGGTCGCGGTGTCGGAGGAGTTCCTCCCCGGGGCACGCACCTATGAAGACTCTGGAGTGATCAGGGCGCTTGCTGCTGGGGTGATCGCCAAGGACATGAAGAGCATGGAGATCTCTATCGAGCCCGTAGCTCATCCGGAACTGATCAAGGTTGATGACTGGGTGACGGGCCAGGTGGAAGGCTCTCAGGCGAACTCCGCCAATGTCCACATCTACTTCCTCAACGGCAAGCCGACATACAAAGACTTCTCGGGTATGCTCTCGCTGAGGGGCCTCACAGGTGGAGGCAGGGGGGCCAGGAGAACCACTCCGGTCAAGACGGGTGACGTGGTGAGGTGCAGGGTGTTCAGCCTGGTGAATGGGATAATCCATCTCAGCATCGACGAGCCAGACATGGGGGTCGTAGCTGCGCTGTGCGGGAACTGCGGCAGGCCGCTGCTGAAGGGGAGTGCGACCAGGGTAAAGTGCGATGAGTGCGGCAATGTGGAGGAACGGAAGCTGGGCAGGGACTTCGGGAGCGCGCCCATCGAGCCCTAGTTGAGAGAACAGACTATTTCCTTAAAAGCAAGAATCCGACGGCCCGTCAAGCGAATTGCAAGTCCAGACCAAGAGCGAAGATGAGAAGGGCCTCACGGTGGAGATAACAGGAGAAGACTACTCACTCGCAGAAATTGTCCACCACGAGCTCCTCGAGGAGAAGAGCGTAACTTTCGCAGGGGTGCTCCCTCCCCATCCCCTGATCAAGAAGCTAGTGCTGAAGGTGCGGGCCCAGCGCGTAAAGCCTGAGAAGGCGTTCACCAACAGCGTCGACCGGGCCATGGAGACCACCAAGGACCTCTACGACGGTGTCAAGAAGGCACTCGGTGGTGCGTCCAGCTGAAGTTCTGTCCGAAGTGTGGAACCCGCCTCAAGCTAAAGCAGATCAAGGGCCCCCGCGAAGTCTCTGTGACGTACCTCTGTGACAACTGTGGCTATTCGAAGAAGGAAGGAAACGTCCTCGTCCAGAAGACAGAGGATGAGCTGGCCAACACGCCCCAAATCAAGGTAGTCGGCGAGAAGGAAGAGAAGCTCAACTCCCTCCCCACCACCAAGATCGACTGCCCGAAATGCGGGCACAATGAGGCGTTCTGGTGGTTCCTGCAGACGAGGAGCGGCGACGAGCCCCCCACGCAGTTCTACAGGTGTGTAAAGTGCAACCACACCTGGAGAAGCTACAGCTGAACGCGTCGGGAATGCGTTAAGTTCTCTTCTTCGGTCTAGGCTTCGTCTCTGGAGTAGATTTCGACCGCTTCCCCGCCTGCGATCAGGATGTCGGCGCTCGCCGCGGGTATCGTCGCCACGTCTTCCACTTCGAAGGGACCATAGTGCCTCAGATCCATGCCCACAAGCTCGTCGACGTGCTTCAGGAACCTGATCGTGACGCTCCTTTTTGACTCCGACAGGTTCGCAAACTCTACGAATGATGGTTGTCCTCCCGAAACCGCGGCCACCAGCGTGTCAAGCCGCTTCTGGAACCTCTGTTCTGCCGAGCACACGTACCTCTCCTCTGGGAGGAGCTGCAGGACGGCATCCTGCTGGATTGCCTTCTTCATCCTGAGACTCAGGAGCTGCTTGACCATCGACTCGAGCATCTGTGCCTGGGTGGCGGTAAGCCTCGTCGAAATCTCCGACGCCCCAGAAGCCGCAGCTCTCTTCAGCTTCTGGCTGTACGACGAGATACCAGAATAGAAGTCTCCCGGCAGGGGAAGCAGATCCGAAGTTAGAGCTTCCGAGTCGAGCCGCCGCTTCAGGTATTCGAGCGTAGTCTCTGGCATCTTAGGCTACCTCCCCCAGCCCCCTCGTTAAAATCGAAACGGCGGCGAAAGTAGGCAGCTCGACGCTCTCCGACTTGTAGGGGCCGAAGTCTTCGTGCTTCAGCCGGAACCTCGGGAAGAAAGAGACGTCAACCTTCACGGGCTTGGAACCGAGCACGACTGGGGCCACTTGTGGGTCGAACCGTCCGAGCGACTCCACCTGCAACTTCGACATCCCCGTATCCCCGTGCAGGCTGCCTGCCAGCCTGAAGACCCGGTGGATATCGGTGGTGACTGACGCGTCCACGAGAGCGCGGTTTCCAGTAATGGCATCGGAAACAAGCCTCTGCAACGTTCCCGCGTATTCCCCGCTGTTTTTGGCCACATATCCGGTGACCCTCCGAGTCCACCCGACGCCCTGGGCGCTCCCCGGCATCCTTCTACGAAGGGTCGCAGCCATGGTCTGGGGCGGCGGCAATCCAGAGCCACGCACATACCCCGTTATCTCAGCCCGGGCCTGCTGGTCCAGCCTGTCGAACCGCCCGTCAAAGACGTGCAGGTGATACCCCCTGTTCCCAGAAAAGTAGGTCCTTACGGCGTCGGCGGCGACGCCGAAGTCCTCTGCCAGGAAACCGATGACGCGGCGGGCATGGTCCTTTGCAGCGTCGAGACACTCCTCGCAGGTCCCATGGAACTCGACCGCCGACCCGCCGCACTTCGTGCACTTCGCAGGTCGAGGGAGCTTCCCCGAGGCATGGCACTTCTCGCAGTACCACAGGTCGTGCCCCTTCTTGCAACCAGTAGGGATGTCCGTGGCGTCGATGTCGAAGATGAGCTCGGCACCCAGCCAGCCTTTCTCATCTATCGGCCGGGTGGGGAACTCGTATCTGGCATTGGAACAATAGACAGACGAAGGAGACTGCTTGATAATTTCGGCCAAGGCTTCGCCCTTGGTCCGGAAGGACAGGTGACGGATCATTCCACCCCCGAAAGGGATGTAGCCGAACTCTCGTGATTCGATGTCGTCGGGAAGCGCGACTGACCCTGAGCCCTTGAAGTAATATTCCTTGTACGCCTGTCGGAGAAACGCGGTCGTCCTCTCGTTCAACGGGCCGTTCGCCCTGAAGCCGGGAGATAAAGAATCTGTCAGATTACGAAAGAGATTTTGAGGCGGTGCGACGGGATGCTCGGTCTTGGCGTCGCATCGGGTCGGCAGGGGGAAGTTCCACTACCTTTGGAGCAGAGACCAATCTCCCGTTTTGTCGGTCGGAGTTGGAGACGAAGTGGACTTTGAGATAAACGACGTCAGCAGCTGGCAGATCACCCGAGAGACACCTCCAGAGAGGCCAGGTTTCGACCCGGCGAAACTCTACCCTCTTTCCGGCCCGGTCTATGTGGAGGGGGCCGAGCCTGGAGACACGCTGGGGATTGATGTGCTGGAAGTGAAGTGCGGCGACTTCGGATGGTCCACCATCGTCCCAGGCGAAGGGCTGCTTGAGGAGTTTCGCGAGCCGTATCTGTACAAGTGGGACCTCAAAGGAAAAAGCCGCGCACTGTTCGAAAAGGGGATCAGCATTCCCATCAGGCCGTTCTGCGGTGTGATGGGAGTCGCCCCGCCAGAGCCTGGCTCTTTCCCGGTCACGCCACCAGGACGCCATGGGGGCAACCTCGATATCAAACACCTGACGAAAGGCAGCAGGCTCGAGCTTCCTGTGTGGGTCCCTGGAGCCCTGTTCTCGGCAGGAGACGTGCACGCGGCGATGGGCGACGGCGAAGTTTGCGTTAGCGCCATCGAGTGCGCAGGGAGCGCGAAGTTCAGGTTCACCCTCGAGAAGGGAACCGGGCTGGGGGTCCCCCGCTATTACACCAAAGGCGAACCTCCCTCTAAGAAGGGCGACTACGTTGCAACGGGAATCGCTCCAGATTTGATGGAAGCATCGAAGGCAGCGATAAGGAACATGCTTCGTTACCTCACAGAGAGTCACGGCCTTGGCAGAGAAGAAGCATACGTCCTCTGCAGCGTCGCGGCCGACCTCCGGATTCACGAGGTAGTCGACGCCCCCAACTGGGTCGTGGGGGCGAAGATCTCCTTGGACATCTTCCCGTAAAACCGCCATCAGTTCCGCTGACTGTCACAGGAGAGAGCATCGGAGCGATGGGGCGTTAAGTGTGGTTTCTGTCATGCGGTGTGGAAGTGCGTGTCCCCTTCGACAGCTACCTGAATGGGCAAGGGCACAAGGTTTTCTCACTGGTCGTCGGCGTACCCTTCTCTCCGCTGGACATGGATCTTGGTCACCTCGCGAGGGGCAGGTGGAGCACTACGGTCGACAGATTCAGGCTCTGGTATCTGCCGAACGTTGATGGGAAGAGCGAGCCCGCGTGTTACATCATGGTCCGGAAGTTCGACCCCCAGTGCGGGGTTCTGGTGTGCGGACACATGGTCGTCAACCTAGACATGAAGAATAGTGCCGGCGAAGGCACGGCTTTCACCGTCGGAATCCTGAGCAACGACGAAATCAGGGCCAGAGCGATGCTCACTTCGCTGCTCGACATCCCTCCCTCGTTCCACAGGCGAAGCGAGGTGAAGCTGATAGAGAAGAGGTGGAGGAGCGACCCGGAGGCGGTCATGCGGTTTCTGGCCAACGTGCACTCGACCGTGACCAGCTTGGTCCCCTGCGCCGGCGGCAAACCTCGTAAGGTACGGTTCGAACCCCCTCCAGGCACGATGAACGAGTTGAAGCGTGGAATGAGCGCCTGGTGGCGGCGCTAGTGAGGAAGCATTCACTTCAAGCCGAGCAGCCGGGCGGCCTGCTCTGCTGCAGCTCTTGGTCCGAGCAACGAAGAGTCGACCCGGATCGCTCTCTTGGGATTTTGGAAACCGGCGCATATGGCCTGTAGCTTCTCGGGGGGGACAGGCGACTCCCTATCAGAGTTCCGTTCCAAGGCAGCTTCCAGGGTGCAGTCGATCCAGACCACGTCAACCCTGGCGCAGTAGTTTCGGAGTCGCTTCCGTGCCTCGAGCCTGTACTCGTCGCGCATGAATGTCCCGTCGAGGACGACGAGGTAACCTGCCTGCAGTGCGCTCCTGGCGATGCCATAGCAGGCATCATAGACGAGCTGAGACTCCGACTGATCGAACGTTGCGTGGCCGAGCATTGCCCTTACTGCGTCGGTCTGTATATGGATCGAGGCCTTGATGCCGTCGACCAGCAACTTGCCCATGGTCGTCTTGCCGCTCCCCGGGATGCCGCAGAGTATTACCAGCCTTCCGCGGGGCAAGTTTCTGTGCTACCTTTCGTAAGTGCCTACGATCCGCGCCTGTTCGAGGATGTCCTCAGAGATGGCGTCCAAAAGGCCCGCCCGGTCGAGCCCAGGTTTGAGCCTGAGCTCTGTCCCCAGGGCGTAGACCCAGAAGTAGTAGTGGTGGATGCCATGACCTTCCGGAGGGTATGGCCCCATGTATCCGGACTTTCCTGTGTCGTTCACCCCCGCGGTGAAGATGTTGGGCTTCTGCCCTTCAGCCAGCTTGGTCGTGCTCACAGGGATCCCGTACACCACCCAGTGGGTGAAGCCGTGAGACATCGGAGCGTCAGGGTCGTGGCATACAAGCGCGAACTCTTTGGTCTCCTTGGGGGCCCCGCTCCACTCGAGTGGGGGAGACAAGTTGCCTGCGTCGCCACCGTACTTCTTGTCCATACGTCCAGATGGAGCGAAGGCTGAACTGGTGATTTTGAGACGACCGAGCTTCAGGGGCATGGATCGGAGTCGGCTGACGCCGATGGATAAAGGATTCCCCGATAAAGTCAGGCGACTCCGATTCGTAGCCATCCACGTGCGCGGCGCAGTCTGACATTTTCAGACGGGTGCCTGCTTCTCATCGCAATCCCAGCCAACGCTTAATATCCAATACTGCCGAGCCCGGTTCGTTGTTCCTGGCAAAGACGGCGACCGCCAACGAATGGAAGGCGATCGCAGCCGCGGTCAAGACTCTCGTCGAGGAAGCCACATTCGAAGCGAACAGCGAAGGTCTGACATTCAGGGCAATGGACCCCTCGCACGTCGCCCTCGTGGACCTTTCACTGCCAAACTCCAGTTTTTCGTCTTTTGAATGCGACAAGCCGTTCAAGTTCAGCGTCCGCGTGGAAGATCTAGTGAAGCTGGTGGGACGGTCTGAGACAAAGGACAGCGTGGAAATCGGGTCCACGGAGGAGGACGCGATAGGCGTGAAGCTGAGCAACGGATACAAACGCGAGTTCACGATTCATCTGATCGAGAGCACGGCCGGGGCCGCTCCTCTGCCCAAGCTCGAGTTCGACATGAAGGCCACCCTCACCAAGGCCATCCTCGAAAAAGTGCTTGGTGACATCTCTGTGGTGTCAGACCAGTTTACCGTTCAGGCGACCAAGGACAAGCTCACTTTCTCGGGAAAATCCGATGTCGGGAAAGCGGAGATCGCGCTTGCGAGCAACGATGCCGATGTGTTGGAGTTCAAGGTTGGCGCTGACAGCAAGGCGACCTATTCGATCGACTACGTCCAGGGAATACTGAAAGCGTTGGGAGGAGTTACCGACACCGTCCAGATGGAGTTCAGCACGAAGAAGCCGCTGCGGCTGGAGATGAAGCTGAATGACCAAGGCGCAAAGCTTTGGTATTTCCTTGCACCCCGCGTTTCCGACTGACCTGGCGCGGTAGTGTTCAACCGACTAGAGCCTAATCCTCATTCGCTTTCGACGAGTTCAGCCCTGCGGCTGCGAGAAAGAGCGTTTTCAAGGCGGCGGCGTCCAGAGCGTCGCCTTCATGGAAATCGACCGCGCGGACCGTCCTGCTGTCTAGCCTCGTGTTGAATATCTTCTTTGGGTCGCTGAGCTGGGCTCCTTTGGGGAAGGTGAGCCTCACCGCGTTCTTGAGAACTTCCCCGATGCAGACTATGCCGTCGTGAGACCATACCGGGACGCCCTCCGGCCTGGATGGTTTCTTCCACTTCACCTCTTCGACCACTTCGCGGTCTGCCTTCTTGATCAGGGCACGGAGCTCCGACAATTTCTTGCCTTTCCAGCCGGCTGACTTCTTGATTATCGCGTCGATCTGCCGAGAGGGAGACCCGGCCTGCCCGAGAGCTTTTCCAGTGGCGCTCAACTCCAACACTCGTTGGCGTTCTTCCACATAAGCGTACATCGCTGTGTATTGCGCCGGTGCGGTGTGAGGGGAAGGGCGTTCAACTGGACATGGGCAAACCCGGGGTTTTCCGAAAGCTGAGGAGAACAGTTCGCCTTTTTGGTTCCGCTGCGTTAGACCTTCAGCAGCTGCTTGCCGAAGTTGACCCCGTCGAAAACCCTTTTCAGTGCCTCGGGCGCGTTCTCCAGTCCGACCACCACGTCCTCGACAGGCTTGAGCTTGCCCTCTCTTATCCAGTCGCCGAGC
>JAKAPN010000013.1 GCA_021822995.1 archaeon | reverse complement strand
ACGTTTGACCGCACTCTGGAATTTCGGCGGCCCGACATCTTTGATGACCACGCTTCGGGCGTCTAGGAACCTGGCGAGCCGCATGATCCCGCGGGCGAAGGGCATTGCCACTTCGGAGAGGTCTGTCCCTTGCTCCCACCACGCGCGGATGATGCTAAGGCGACCGTCCTCCTTCCCGAACGCGGGCTCAATCCGTCCGATGATTCTGTCCCCGCAAAGCACCGGCAGGACATAGTATCCCCATCGCCTCTTGCCGGCTGGCTTGTAGACCTCCCACAGATATTCGAAGTCGAAAAGGACCTTCGACCGACCGTTGGCTATGGTGACATCTATGGGAGCCATGAAGACTGCTTCGACGTCGCTGTCTATGGGTCTCCACTGTCGCGGGACCTCGTCCGCGACCACAGCCTCGAGGAGTTTTAGCGCATCCGTCCGCAGGACGGCGGGCTGCCGTTCGCCCTCTACCTCGACTTCGGTCAGGCGGCCGTCATCCACCAGCCGCTGGCGAAGCTGGCGCTTGCTCAGTGAGGACCGCCCCCTCCCGTCCTCGCTGGTCCTCAGATGGCGTAACCCTTCCTGCCCCGACATCCCGAGCCTGCTCATCGTCTCGAGCGCCATTTCGCTCCTGGTCGCGTCCCTGGAGAGCGGGTCGGGCAGGGCGCCGAACATCCGCTCCGTCAGGTCGTAGAACTTGCGGTTGTTCTCCCTGTGATGAATCATGACGTCGAAGTGCCGCCAGAGGTAATAGAGAGCCAACCCCTCCAGCTTGCTTGAGCGATAATCGTCGACCTTTTTTCCCCCGATCAACTCCCCCGTTCCGAGCGGCCCTCGACCGGCTATCTCCCGCGTCACCCTCTTGACTACTGCCGTGTTCTTTGTGTACCACCTCTCCCATCGGAGGGGGAGCCCTTCGTTCTTCACCCATGACCAGTAGAGCCGGAGCTGTTCCCGTGGGAATATCGAAATGGATCCGCCGTGCTCGAAGGCAGCCCGCTCCTCGTACATCAGCCGGTCCAGGTCGTGTCGTTCGTAACCCGTGACGCGGCTCAAGAGAGCAAGGTCGTGGGCCTGGCCTACCACGTCGAGGGGGTCGATCCTGATGATGCGGCAGTTTTGTATGGCCGAGCGGACCCCGTCGTAGCCTCTCCACCGCCTGCCGGGCCAAAGACCCTGCATCCCAAGGATGAAGCGCCCCCTGGCCCTTTTCGATACCCTCACGCCTCGGGCTGGTTCGTTTGGATATATTGGCGAACCGTCTTGCCTGAAGAGATTCGGGCCTCTTGCGTTTTGGGCCGTGCGTGGGTCCCTTGCGCCTCCGAGGGAAGTTTGCTCGTCCGATTGATAGGCCGCAACTTGTCGAGATCAGCTAGCAAGATTGAAAGGCAGCCTGGATAGCGAGCGGGCTACGAAGACAATACTGGTCACAGGCGCGAGTTCAGGAATCGGAAAGGCGATTACAGAAACGCTGTCGGAAGCGGGCTGTTCAGTGTATGCCACCGTTCGCAAGAAAAAAGACCTGGAAGCGCTGGGCAACCTTTCGAACGTTCGTCCGATCATGATGGACGTGACGAAACCGGCGCAGGTCAAGCGGGGATTTCCGAGATTCGTAAGGCCAGGAAGGGGCTCTACGGGGTGGTCAACAACGCTGCGATCATAGACTTCTGGCCCATGGTCGAACTTGAAGACCAGGAGCTGCGCCGGAGTTTCGAAGCCAACGTACTGGGGGTGCAGCGCGTCGTCCGCGAGTCGGTTCCGCTCTTGGCAGATTCGCGCGGGCGCATAGTGAACATCAGCTCGCTTTCAGGGTTGGTGTCGACAAAGTTCGTCGGCCCATACGAGATGAGCAAGTTCGCTCTTGAAGCGTACTCGGACAACCTCAGGAGGGAGCTGAAAGGGTACGGGGTAACCGTCGTTGTCGTCGAACCAGGCGGGTTCAGGACGAACTACGCGAAGACGACGG
The DNA here is from genome assembly GCA_021822995.1 of archaeon. Classification (GTDB taxonomy): domain Archaea; phylum Thermoproteota; class Nitrososphaeria; order Nitrososphaerales; family Gagatemarchaeaceae; genus UBA183. The sequence goes on along the minus strand of JAKAPN010000013.1, from coordinate 8,640 downwards.
CGAAGGTCATCCAAAGGCGGGCACGGGCCAGGGTGCCGACCCTGATGAAAAAGGAGGTCGGGGAGATCGCAAAGATTTGGCGGGAAGAGGTGGCTGACGTGGACCAACGGGCCTCGCCGTCGCTCGTGGCCGAAGCGGTCCGTGAAGCGCTCTTCGCAGACAAGCCGAAGCACAGATACGTCGTGACGGCCAAGGAGGGGGAGTTCCGCTGGGCGCTTGGGAAGATGATGTCCAGGCTGATAGAGGTGAACGGGGGGTCACGCTACGGCCTTTCGAAGGAAAGCCTTCACCAGCTCCTTGATGAGAGGCTGACTGAAGTCAAAGACAACTGATGCCGCCGGGGCATGGGTTGTGAATGAAAGAACGGCCGTGCTTGGGGTAGATTGCGTCTCGGACGTTCATTGTGGAAGAAAAGTGCCGAGACAGTTGAGGAACCCTACCCGCTGCAACGCTAACAGCCACGCTATGACAATCGGAAGGAACAAGACCAAGAAACCAATCTTTGATGTCTTGTGGTGGAAAACCATGGCGCCCGCGGCTGTGCCTAACGATCCTCCCACCAAGGAGATGATAAGGAGCTTTGATTCGGGGATACGCCACTGGCCGCCGATGGCCCTTGTCTTGTCGATGCCCATAGCGACGAAACCCACGGCCCCGGCGATTAGGAGCCAGAGACCCAAGATTTCGTAGAAGAAGTCGCTTTGAAGGCAGCTCAGCACGGACAACACATCTGCCAGCGCCAGATAAAGAGCCATACAATCGTACATATGCCTAAATCCACGCGGCTGCGGCGGGTGCGGTATTGACCTATGAGGTGGCCTGCAGCACATGCGGAGCGCCCCTGTATTCGGGGTTCGACCTGAGGTCTCCCGCTGATGTCCTGAAATCAGCCGACTACCGGTGTAAGAAATGCGGAACGAAGTTGGCGCTGACCAGATATCAAGTCGAAGTCAGGAAGATCGACGGCTCGTTTTCGTGAGAATAACATATAGAGCCAACACGCGCCGTGCCCGGTGAAAGAAAGAAGATGGGATACACGTTGGTAGTCTGTGAGAAGCCCGACGCTGCCAAGAGAGTAGCGGATGCGCTGTCCGACGGAGCAATCAAAATCATGTCGGTGGATGGCACTTCGGCATACAGATTCGTGCATGGTGGCGAGGAGTTCGTTGTATGCTCTGCCCAGGGGCACGTCTATGGTGTGTCTGACCCTGCAGAGGAGAGGACGGTCTACCCAGTCTTTGACGTAGAGTGGTATCCGTCCAACTTGGTGGATGCTGAAGATGCCAGCTGTGGAAGGCGCATTTCTGCCATCAAGAAACTGTCTGCTGGCGCATCGAAGTTCGTGAACGCGTGTGATTTGGATGTTGAGGGCGAGACCATAGGATACAACATCCTCAGATATGCATGTGAGGGCAAGGAGAAAGTTGCGTTCAGAGCGAGATTCTCGACGCTGACCGAGGAGGACCTCAGGCGGGCATTCGACGGAATCGAGGTCGAGGAAGGACAGGGGCTCGCGCTGGCAGGAAGGTCTAGGCATGTCATCGACTTCGTTTGGGGGGTCAACTTCTCGCGGGCGCTCTCCCAGTCTGCCGTGGGTACGGGACACAGATACAGGACGGTGAGCATGGGCAGGGTGCAGGGGCCCACCCTTGGATTCCTTGTAGACAGAGAGAGATCGATACGTGGGTTCGTCCCAGTTCCATCTTGGAAGGTCTCCGGCGAGTTTGAGAAAGATGGGAAGAAGATCACCGCTGCGTACTTTCAGGCGCGGTTACCTGCCGGGGCGTCGGCGAACAGCGTGCGCAATGAATGCCTAGGGATGGGCGCGGTGGCTGTGTCGGTACGGAAGAGGATGACACAGGTGGGCCCCCCCGCCCCCTTTAACATCGGCGAACTCCAGAAGGAAGCATACAGAGCGTTCGGATACACGCCCGCCATGACCATGCGGGTCACCGAACGCCTCTACCTTGGCGCACTGGTTTCTTACCCTAGGACAGACAGTCAGAGGCTCCCCCCCTCCCTGAACTTGAAAGGCATAGTCGCGGGCATTGGGAGGATTCCCGAGTACTCGGAGGTGGCAACCAGCATACTCGAGTCAGGCGCTAATCCGGTCGAGGGTCCGAGGTTCGACCCTGCCCACCCTGCCCTGCATCCCACGGGGCAAAGACCGCGGAAGCCTCTCAACCGCATGGAGAGCTCCATCTTCGACCTCATTGTGAGACGGTTCTTGGCGGCGTTCGGGCCCTACGCTAAGCGGGAGCTGGTGGACGTCACACTCGCAGTTGGGACTCACAAGTTCGACCTTTCAGGATGGAGGACGGTGTTTCCAGGCTGGATCAAATACTATGGAAGGTATGCTGGGTTCAGGGACCGGGAACTCCCACAGATTTCCGTTGGCGATAACTTTACCGTGACCGATGTGGTTGTAGAAGAAGAATTCGATCAGAGACCACGGCGGTACAATCCTGGAAGCCTTCTGGCAAAGATGGAGGAAGAGGGGATTGGAACCAAGGCCACGCGAGCGGACACCATAGCCACGCTGGTAGGGAGAGGATATGTCTCTGAGGGAGAGATGGAAGTGACCGATCTTGGTTTCGCCGTTGCCGAGGCGATGGAGAGGTTCGCGCCTGCGATTATTGGCACTAACCTCACCCGTGAAATCGAAGAAAAACTGGAGGTAGTCGAAAAGAGAGTCGAGAACGGCGCGGCCATCCTAAGGGAGACGGTCAGGACGATAGCGGATCAGCTTGCGTTGTTGAGCGCGGAAGAGGGCGCCCTAGGGAGGGAACTTGGCGCGGCTCTGACGAGCCCCGCAGCGAAGACGTCCGTGCTGGGCAGATGCCCGGTCTGCAAGACCGGAGCGCTGGTGGTAGTAAGGTCCAGGGCCACAGGCAAACGGTTTGTGGGGTGTTCGAACTATCCTTCGACATGCCGGGCCTCCGCCCCTCTCCCTCAAAGGGGGACCGTCAAGACCACCTCGAGGTCATGTGGGCTCTGTTCCTGGCCGATCGTCTACATAACCAGGGGCAGGCGCCCATGGAGGCTCTGCGTAAACCCCGGCTGCCCCGGAGAGAAGAAATGAAGTGTAGGGTGTGCGGCGGACAGGGCCCGGGCGAGCTATGCCGGCATCATGCGGCGGCGAAGGAAGGCCTAGAGGCAGCCTATCCCCTCTGGGTGAAGGCTTATGGCGGTCTCGCTTGGGATAAGTATTTGGATAATGTTAAACGCAACGTTCAAACGGGCCAATGGGCCAAGGAGGTAGCAGAGTTTCTGCAAGGTGATTAGATGATAAGACAAACACTCGAATCGGCGTACCGAAGGACGGTCGGCTCCCTGAGAAACGGGGTGGCAGGGCTATTCGGTTCGCTTGCCAGCCGGGGAGGGGTCATCCAGACGTTGTATGTAATCGCCCTGGTTTCTCTCATGGCTGGTTTCGTCACCGCCTTGGTCTACCGCGTACCCAACCAGACCTACATCCCATACCCTAACGCCCAGGCTGAGACAATCCCAGAAGCGGTGATCAATGCGTTCGTCATCCTCACCGGAGGAGGAGGGGTCTATCTCGTTTACCTTAGCGGCAGACAGACAGCGAAGGCGAGGACCGTGAACATGTATCTGGGGCTGGCTATGCTCCTGCTCGTGGTTTCTATTTTCGCCGGAATAGACCTCGCGATACTCAAGGGATTCGGATAGAGAAAACGCCGCGGGGCCAAGCTGAACCCCGTTCAGTCTTGACCTCTAGTCCGTCGCCTTTCACATCCACGGAGGCGGCGATGTCGGACAGGCTCGAAATCGGCCTACCTTTCCCCGGCTTCGCGAACCCGTCGCGCCTGTACATGCTCATGACGATGGCGCGGTGATTCTCTCTCGCGAACAGTGAAAGGCTCGCAAGTGCGAACATCATCTTCCTCGCTTTGGAGCTCCCGTCCTCCGTGGAAATCAAGTGGTAGAGGGTGTTCAGGCTGTCGATGATGACCACCTCCTGCTGTGTCTTGAGGAGGGAAGAAAACTCCGACTCGATGTCCGACCCGGGACCTGGAATGTCCACAGTGAAAGAGGAGGCTGCGTTGGTGGCCCGCGTGAATATTATATCGGCGTTGGAAGCGTAGAGAGCGTCAAGATCGAAGACGATGCATGAGAAGGTCGTCTTGGCGATGGAGTCCCCCAGCGCCTGGGCGAACTTGATGTTCGCCTCCCGCGCCTCGACTACGAACGTGGTAGTCTTGCCTATCAGTGGATCGAGGAAGGCGCTCCCGCTGCCGCCACCAAAGCTCATTAGTCGTGGTGGGTTCGAGGTGTGAATATTTCAAATTGAGCCGTATCTGCGTTACGACGTCCAAGGCGCGAGCATACTATGCCCTCGTTTCAAGGCTAAGGAAGGCGGGCCTCCCGTTTTCTAGCGCCGTCCCCGAATCTGATTTCGGCGAATGCGATGTCGTCCTAACTACCGAAGATGAATCGGAGCGGTTCGGTGACAAGGCACTACTACTGGAGCGCCTGGATGAGGATCCGGGTGTCTTCAAGGGCCAGGTGGTGTCTCGCCTAGGCGGAGAAGAGGATCTCATCCTCGTGGGAATCGATCCAGGGAAGAGGACGGGCTTGGCTGTGTTCTATGGACGGACCAAGCTCTCCTCGAACACTTTCGACTCGATTGCTGCTTTGTGCTCGAGGGTCGCGGCGTATGCAAGAGCCATGCCAACCAGCCGGATCGTTGTCAGAATAGGCAATGGCAACAGGGTCATGGCAGAGGAGCTGGCGGACCACGTGGGTACCGAAGTCCCAGCGGCCACGGTAGAGTTGGTGGACGAGTCCGGGACTTCGTTGCGGTCCTCGAAGATGAAGGGCGTTCAGCGGGACCAGGCTGCCGCAGCCAAGATCGCCTTCAGAAAAGGGGAGGCCGTCAGCCCCCCGACCAGAAGCCAAAGCTGAGTGTTTGAATCGTGCTGGGAGACAGGTCGCCTACCGTCATGTCTTTTTTGAGCCATGATGGCATTAATTCCCTGGCGGCAGAGTTCCCAAACCGCTCGTCGAGGAAGAAGACAAGGCCTTTCTTCCCAGGATTCCGGACGTGCCTCCCCGCGGCTTGGAACGCCTTGCGAAGGGCAGGCAACCGCGAGAGCACGAGGTAGGAATCCTGTATTCCTGCGCGCTTCATGAATGCATACTCTGCATACATCATCGGCGACGGCGGTGGGACGGCAAGTCCCACCACGATGATCGACCCCATGGCACCTCCCTCGAAATCCTCGCCTTCCGAGAACCTACCCCCCTGGACTCCGAACAGCACGGAGTCGTCCGAAGATCTGAAAGAGTCGAAGAGGTCTGTAGCCTGATCGTTTGAGAGTCCTGGGGCTTCACAGACCAGGTTTCGCCCGCTTATCTTCTTGGATACCATCTCGAATATGGGTCCGAGAACAGAGTAAGATGGCGCGAATACGCCCACCCCGGACATGGTGGAGTTGATCACGGCTGCGATTCGGCAGGAGATTTTCGAGTACATCTCTGGCGTCCTGAGCTTGTAACGAGTGGAAGTCCCGGTGTCGACTGCTGTCTTGACCGCCGTGAGCGGAGTGGCGGGAGTTTGGTAGGTTTCGAATGCGCCTGGTTCGAGTCCCACGGACCTCGCGAACGCAGAAGATGGGTTAACGGTCGCTGAGACGAGAATGGAGCTCTTGAACGCTCTCAGGTGGGCTGAGGTCACTCTGACAGGGTCGGGGTCGACCAGGCCCAGGCAGTCATCCCACTTTACCAAGATGCTCGCGCTTGAGGAAGAAAGCTTGGCGAGAAAATCTCCTACACGGAGCACCAATGAAGGGAGCTTCCGTCCGTACACCACAGAGCCCCAGGCTGCTCCCGAGCTTGCATTCAGTTCGAATGCGAGGTTCTGGAGCCATGCTGTCCCATGGTCGCTGCGGAGCTTCTCCAGAACAGCAGCCCTGTCCAACTGCCACCCTGTGTGTCCGGAGATGATCTGCCCCAGCGAAATCCGCAGGGCGGAGATTGATTTGGCAGCGTCGGCCATGAGCATCGCCTGTGCTTCGCGCTCCGCACCTGCTACCTGTTCGAGCGACAGAGTTGCCGAGCCCAAACCCCTGTAGAAATCCCTGAGGTTGTGCGCCTCGTCGACAACGAGTATGGTATGACCTCTGTCCGTCGAACTCTGGTCGAAGACCGCGCGAGATGCCCTTGGGTCGAAGGCGTATTGATACGGGACCAAGGCGAGCGTCGCCTCGGCCATCGCGACCTTGGCCACTTCGTAGGGGCACACGTGGACCATTTCTGATTCTCGGACCAGCTCTTGATGGATGGGTATCCGTGTCAGAGCCCTTTCGACAAGCCGACCGAACCCTTCTGTGAGGGAGACGTTAAGAAAGTAAGAGCAGAGGTTGTTGCTCGTGTTGAAAGTGCAATACCAGCCGAATGACTCTTGGGGGATTGTTCGGTGCTTTCTGAGCAGACAGTAGTCGTATTTTGAAAGTAACGATGCGGCCTTGAACGGATGTTTCGTCTGTAAACGCGCCGCTTCCTCCACCACCCTGTAGATTTGGCGTTTCGTGCGACAGGCATAGACGACCTTACACCCTGTTTCCTCGGCCGCGGTAACCGCCCCTGCTAACACTGCTGCTGTCTTACCAAACCCACTCATCGCCTCGGCAATCAGCGTCTCGCCGCGGACGCACGCGTTGTATACTCGTTCCGCGAACTCCTTCTGCCCTTGCCTGAATGACGGATACGCGAAGTGTTCGCTGACACCCATGAGGTGTTAGCTTGTGATACTATATTACGACCAATATCATCTGACTAGTGTATCAGGTCCTTCGTCCATGAACATGCTTGAGGTCGCCTTCTCTACGGCCGTTCGGTTCTCCTGGGAAGTATAGACCCGAAGAACGTCCATGAAACCAGTAATCGACCCCACGAGAGAAAGCTCGCTCAGCGGGACGGCCTTGACCACCCTCTTCTTTCCCTTGAATCTAAGCAAGCTTACCTCCCTCAGCACCTCCTTGGAGTAGGTATAGGGCACGGACGGCGTGGTGGGCACGTCGAGATACAACGTGTTGGGGTCGACCCCTGAAGCGTCTGCGATCCCCGTCAGCGCCTTCTTTCTTGCTGACTCGTCCGCGAAGAGAAGCCCAACCTTCTCGTCCTTTCTCTGAACCACTCTCTCGAAGGCGCACTTCACCAATCTCCTATCGTTGAAGTCCTTGGCAAGGCGCTTCGCCTCTCTCAGCTTCCGTGTAGTCGGGTCTAGGGTAACCAGTTGGTGGATGACTAGTTCGTCCGTGAGATTTAGGTATCGGGAGAGGTCCGAGATGTCGGTAAGCCCCAGCACTTCGTCGGCGAGCTGCATCGACCTCACAAGCATCAGTTCGGCTGCCCTTACAGTGCGGTGGAAGTAGACCGCTTTGAACATCTCGTAGCGTGCGAGCAGCAGCGCTTCGTAGGCGTAAAGCGCGGCATCGTCGATAACTAGGTGTCCACCCGCCACGTGAAGAGAGTTCATCACTCTCTGGGCGTCAACCTTCCCATATTCGACCCCAGTGAAGTACGAATCCCTTGGGAGGTAATCCATCATGTCCGCGCTGAGGCTTCCTGCGATAATTTCGTTAAGGAATGGAGCCCTCGTCTTCAGCCTCCCAATTGCGAACTCCGACATCTTCACAGGAGAGAACCCATTACTGTTGATGATATCCCTGATCGAGGTCTCGAGGATTACGCGCTGTGAGATTTCTTCGTGCGATTCGGCCGTGAGGACCTCCTCGTACATGTGGGAGAAGGGACCGTGACCGACGTCGTGGAGCAGGGCGGCAATCCTCACCTGCTGTACCAGGTCAGAGTCTATCTCGGACCCCCGGACAAGGGCGTCGGCGATCAGACCAGCCACGTGCATTGTCCCGATTACATGTTCGAACCTTGTGTGGGTGGCGCCGGGGTAGACGAGATACGATCCAGCCAGCTGATGTATCTTCCTCAGCCTCTGGACGAACGGGGAGTCGATGAGTTCTTTCTCAACCTCGGTCATCCTGATGTATCCGTGGACCGGGTCCCTGATTTCAGCCACGAGGTTGAGCTTCAACCGGCTCGAAAAACGGTCTAGGCGTCTTAAACGGTTCGGCCCTTCGCCTCGAGGGCTCGGGCGACCGCGACTCTTACAGTCTCCGCTGTTTCGTCAATCCCCCTATTGGCGTCGACGATGGTCCATCCGAACTTTCTTGCCAGGTCGATGTACGCCCTGCGCGCTTCCGCTTGGAAGTGCAGGTTGCGCTCGTATGCGTCTTTGGTTTCTCTCCTGGGCGCTAGCTCCACCGGCGAGGCATCCAGAACAAGGGTAAGGTCTGGCGTAGGGAGGCCCGACTCGAGGGCCATCAGCCAGTCGAGTTCCAGACCACCGGAGATGCCGTACGCGTAGTTCGATCCCAAGTACCTGTCAACGATTACAACGTCTGTCGTCGAAAGCATGTCTTCCAGCTCGGCCTTCTTCTCCCACCTGTTGGCCGCGTAAAGCATCGCCCTCACTTGTGGAGGGTAGCTGAGCTTCCCGGAAAGGAACCTCTTGATTTCCTTCCCTATCGCCGTTTCGTAAGCCGGGAACGAAAGCGTCCTTGTGGACAACCCCCGCTCCTGAAGCGAGGACTTCAG
>JAKAPN010000012.1 GCA_021822995.1 archaeon | reverse complement strand
CGACCCCAAACCACTGGTCGCCAGGCAGCCCGAGAGGGCCCTGTACATGCGGACGGAGTCTCAGAAGGAACAGGGGTGGTTGAGGGAAGTCTTCGACAGATCCCTAAACGAGAACGTCACGCCGAAAAAGGAGGCTTGCGAACACACCGAAGGAAAAGAGGGGTGCACGCTGACGCACGGGCGCTGCGTCTTCAACGACGGCCTCGGGTGGTGCTACTATGCCTTCGGAAACTCCAGAGTCCTTGTGCAGAGGGAGGAGTTCCTCGGACCGGAAAAGGTGGTGAACGAAGTGCCGGTGAACCTCGTCGTGCTGCTCAGGCGCGACGACCACAGCCCGGCGGAGGTCAGGCTCACGTCAGAAGAGGCAATCGAAGTGTTGCAAAGGGGAGAGTACATGGTTCTACCGGGGGCGGGTCCAAGGGAGAAATGGGGAACTACATCCTACGAGCCTTGGTACAATCCATATCTCCTCGAACTGGACAACTCGGCGCAGTCGCGGTTCTTCAGGATGATGTTCAAAGACTGGAGCGTCCCCTGCATCATATTGAACACCGGGGTCGAGGGCATCCAGAAGAGCCACGAGCGCATCATTTCCGCCCTAGACGGACCTTAGAGTCGCCCTAAACCGGAGCGGAAAACGCGTAATTACCGATTTCATGGGGCATCCCATGTTTGCTGGTTTTCGAACTACTCGTGATTATGTTCCTGGCTTCGATCGCCGCCGGCCTCGTCGGCTCTCTCATAGGGCTTGGCGGAGGGGTGGTCGTGATCCCGATCCTCACGATCGGACTGGGGGTTGACATTCACTACGCCATCGGCGCAAGCATCGTCTCCGTAATCGCCACGTCGAGCGGCGCCGCGGCGACCTACGTCAAGGATAAGATGACCAATCTCCGGGTCGGCATGTTCCTCGAACTCGGCACCACCGTCGGGGCTATCACGGGCGCGCTCATCGCAGCATACGTAAGGTCGACAATCCTAGAGTTCGTCTTCGGCGCGGTCCTCCTGCTGTCGCTCCTACCTTTGGTCCATCAACTGGCTGAGGACATCCCCGAGAATCCCGAACTCACTGGGCTCTCGAAGCGACTCATGCTAACGGGCTCCTATGTCGAGACGGACGGTTCCACAATAAACTACAATGCGACCCGCCCAACAGAAGGGCTGGCAGGCATGGTCGTGGCGGGATTGGTTTCAGGCCTCCTGGGGATAGGTAGTGGGACATTCAAGGTCCTCTCGATGGACCTCGCGATGAGGCTCCCAATGAAGGTGTCAACAACAACCTCGAACTTCATGATCGGGGTCACCGCTGCCGCAAGCGCAGGGATCTATTTCGTCAGAGGAGACGTCGACCCTGTCATAGTGGCACCGGTCGCGCTCGGGGTCCTGATAGGCGCATTCGTAGGCGCTCGCCTCCTCATGAAAGCGAGGAACCCTACTGTCCGGAAGATCTTCGTGGTGGTGTTAGCGCTGGCTGGGGCAGAGATGGTGTTGAGGGCGATTGGCATCTAGGCCGTCCCTCGCCTCAACAGAGGCGTCCCCTTGACTCTCAGCGACCCCGAGTCGATGAACACCGTCATCAGCAAAGTCCTGAGATACGGAGTAGTCATCTCATCCGCGGTAATCGGGCTGGGTGTTATCCTGCTTACTGTCGACGACGGCCTTGCTCAGGTGAGCTCTTTCCTCGAATACGACCCCCGCACCATCCCTCATAGCACGTTCCCAGTCACTTTCAGCCAGCTGGCTTCAGGCGTCGCCGCGGGGTCGCCTCTCGCGATAATCGAGCTCGGCGTCCTTATACTGCTGGCCACGCCTGTGTCTCGTGTCTTGTTTTCCATCTTTCTGTTCGCCGCGGAAAAGAATAGGACCTACGTCTACATCACACTGACAGTCCTCGCGCTTCTCCTTTTCAGCATGCTCGCCACTCCGTACATACCTGCCTTCGGTGGGTAAGTCGCTCGTGAAGCGCTTCGGTGAAAGCGTTTTAGCAGCGCTGGGTCAGCTTCCTTTCCATTGAAGAAAAAGGCGGTCTTCTTCGACCTGGGGGGCACCTTGATGGTGATGAGAAGAGATCGTATAATCAGCAAGATACTCACGGGGGCCGGGCACCCAGCGACGCCAGACGAAGTGCGCGCCGCTTACTTCCACGCTGAGCCAACTTGGCTCACGACCCTCGGAGGCGCCAAGTCCACTCCTCAGCAGTCTGAAGAATCATACCGCCGTCTGGACGCCATGGTCTTCGAGCACCTCTTCCCCGAGGTTTCAAAGGCCGAAGTTGACGGGGTTTCATCCCTTATGCGCAGGATGTGGCCCGAGGTTCAGAGGACCGTCCCCTTGGAGCTATATCCTGACGCCGAGCCGACACTCCGCCGGTTGAAAGAAGACGGCTACAAACTCGCGCTGGTGTCGAACGCTTCGCCCGACGTGGCAGGGACCATATCTGCGCTGGGTCTTGAGCGGTTCTTCCCGTCTATAGTGGTCTCAGGACTCGTCGGAGTGTCAAAGCCCAACCCAGAAATCTTCCAGATCGCCTTACGGGAGTCTGGCACCAATGCGGCTGAAACGGTCCACGTCGGGGACCTCTATGAGGCCGACGTGAAGGGGGCGAACGGGGCCGGCATTACGGGGATCCTCATCGACAGGGATGCGAACTACGGTGCGTTGGATTGCCCGAAGATCGGCGACCTCGGCGAGGTCTACCGCTTCCTCGAGTAGCTCGCGCAGAGCATTCCGTAGTATGTCGGGGCTTGGTAAGAGATCAGCTTGCCTTCCATTGGCACCACCGCGGCGGCGCCGGCCAGCATCGTCATCTGCCAGAGGCTGTCCGGCTTTGCGTTTTCTACGAAGGCAGGCTTGAGGCTCATAATCGAGTCGAGTCTCCCGCGTCTGATGGCATCCACTACCAGCTTATCGTACCTCTCAGCGTCCGGGCTGTAGCCATACGGCCCGCTTTTCCTATGGGCGTGCGCCTGGTCCGCGCTCGCCACGAATGCGACTCTCTTCCTGTCTGCCTCAGCCACGCTCGCGACCACCTTGCCGAACCTGTAGTTCTGCGATAATGGGATGCCGCGCGATGGCGTGACGATCACGATCTTGCTCCCAAGGCCGCTACCCCTCAAGAAGAACCAAAGCGGTATGAGGGTCCCCCAATCCATCGCCAGGTCTGACAGCGGGCCCTCGTAGACGCCATACGTGGCTCCGACCACGGGGATGCCTTCGCGCTCGGCTGCATCGACAAGCTTCTGAGCTAGACCCACGTCACACTTTGCACGATACTTGATCTCTCTCTTTCCCTCCATTGCCTTCCCCGTAGAGTTCTCCGCCGTGATGACTCCGATGTGCCTGTGCAGTCTGAGGTTGTGAGGGCTGGCGATGACGATCGTGTCCGGCTTTGCCTCCCTCATTTCCGCAGCCAGCTCCTTCATGCCATTGCGGGTCTCCATGAACTTCGGGAGCTTGTCGCCTGCGAGCGCCGGGACAATCTCGCCGCCGTGGGGCGCTATGCAAGCGTACACCAGCGGCATATGGGTCGGGGGGTGATCCCGTTATTTCAATGGTTCTTGTCCAGGTAATGCATGATCCCCATGACCGACGTCCTCACAGAGACCTTCGCGTAGATGGGGAGCTCCTCGACGCCGGCGTCAGTTGCGACGGTCTCCTCCATCCTTTCGGAGGTTTTCTCCAGTGTCGACTTCTGCTTCCACATCTCCTTCACCGCCGTGACCCAGCTCGACACCAGCTCCGTCGTCCTCCCGAACACCCACTCCGCGTCTTTCCTCGCGCCGAAGTGAGGGACCAGCAGCGTCTTGGGAGTCATCTGACGGAGCCGGCCGACAGAGGCGACCAGTTCTGACGGGTTGAAGCTCGGAGGCGGAGTCGTCGGGATGAGGGCATTCAGCCCCGGATAGACGATGCCGACTGCGTCTGCTGTCAGGAGAACCCCCGTGTTGTCGAGCGTGACAGAAATCTGATGGGGAGCGTGTCCTGGGGTGTGCATCAGCGTGGCGGTCAGCCCGTCGCCAAGGTCGATACGCGATTCCTCCCGCACTGCGGTCATCCTCCCGGAGGGGATTGGGTCGGGCCTACCATACAACTCCATGATCTGCCTCCCGAACACCATCGTAGAGCTTTCTATCAGGCGGGTCGGGTCCTCCAAGTGGGGCAAGGCCCGCTCATGCGCTACGACCTCTGCGTTCGGCATCTCTCGCAACAACCGACCTGCCGCCCCGGCATGGTCGAGGTGGACGTGCGTGGGGATGACGTACCTTACTTCCGAGGGCATCACTCCGACCTCTGCCAACCCGGCCAGTACGCTCTCGTAGGACGAGGAATAGCCACAGTCGACGAGTGCCGGCTTGGGTCCCTTGACCAGATATGCACCTACCGTCCCGGCGACTCCGAGGGCGTAGGTGTCAAGGAGGTAGACCCGCTCAGCCACCTTGGTCGCGTACACTCTTGTCACCTCTTCCCAAACTCGAAGGCGAGCAACGCCAGGGACGCCGACCCCAGCTTGAGCACCTCCTCGTCGACTTTGAAGCTTGCACTGTGGTTGGGATGGACGCACCCTTTGGCCTGGTTTTTGGTGCCAAGAAAGTAGAACGTCCCTGGCGCTTCATGCAGGAACCTCGAGAAGTCCTCTCCGCCCATTATCGCGTCCATCTTCCTCACCTTTGCGCCTGGAATCTGCTTCAACAGCCGGATCACACTCTGTGTCGTCCTGGGGTCGTTGACAGTCACAGGGTATGCGTCCTCTTCGAATTCCACTTCTGCAGATGCCCCGAACGACTTGCATACCCCGGCCACCACCTGTTTCACCTTCTTCTTGGCCCGCCTTCTGGTCGTCTCATCAAGGGTCCTGATTGTGCCCTCGAGGTGAGCGAAGTCCGGTATGATGTTCTCCTTAGTTCCCGAGTGGACCGCGCCGACCGTAATAACGAAAGGGCGCACTGGGTCGATCATCCTGGATGAGATGCCCTGCAGCGCGAGAATAACATGGGCGGCCAGGTAGACTGGGTCGACCGTCTCGTGCGGCGCGGAACCGTGACCCCCTCTGCCCACAATCCTCACCTTGAAAGTGTCCGGCGCGGCCATCACGGCCCCTTCCTTCACCCCGAACTCTCCGGATTTCTGACTGTTGCTGATGTGCAGGCCGAATACGTAATCGACATCCGGGTCCTTCATGGCGCCAGCTTCTATCATGGGGAGGGCGCCTCCTCTCCCCCCGTGCTCCTCCGCAGGCTGGAAAAGGAACTTTACGGTCCCGACGAGCTCATCTCTGCTGTCGGCCAACAGCCGGGCAGCTCCGAGGAGCATCGCCATGTGCGTGTCGTGCCCACAGGCGTGCATGACGCCTTCAATCTTGGACCTGAATGAGACATCAGAAAGCTCCTGCACCGGGAGCGCGTCCATGTCCGCCCTGAGGGCAACCACCTTGCCTTTCCTCGAGCCCTTGAGGACACCGACGACTCCGTTGCCGCCTACGCCCGTCTTCACTTCGACCCCCAGACCGTGCAGCTTCTCAGCCACGAACGCAGAGGTCCAGCTTTCCTCATAGGAGAGCTCAGGGTGCTGGTGCAGGGCCCTGCGGTTCTTGATTATTTCAGGTTCGATCAACTTCGCTTCTTCGAACAGGTCCACGCAACCGCGTCGGCGGACCGTCCGATAAATGCTCTCGGGCCGCTCCCTAGAACATCAGAGAACCTTGGATGTTGATGGGCGGCAGGTCTTCAGGGTCTACCTGGAGCTCGACGATCCGGGGAACCTCCGACTTCTCCATCAGGAATTCGACCGCGGAGCCTATCCCTTCATCCGAGATTACGCGCGCGCCCAGCGCCCCGAAAGCATCTGCGACCTTTGTGATGTCCGGGTTTGTGTGCTGAGTGCCGAAGACGCGCCCCATCTTCTGTATCTTCTGCCTCATCAGCAGGACTCTGTATGAGTTGTCGTTGACCACGACGATCTTTACCCCGATCTTCTCCCGGACCGCCGTCTCAAGGTCTTGCATCGTCATCATGAACTCACCATCCCCCATCACTGCGACCACTTCTTTATCGGGAAACGCCATCTTGGCTCCTAGCGCCGCTGGGAACACGAACCCCATCGCCCCCATGTTCGCCGCAGCCAGGAAGCTCCTTTCCTTCCTGACCTTCAGAAGTGCGTACGCGTACACCTGGTGGAGTCCCTGGCCTGCGGCAAAGATTGTATCTCTGGGGATTGCGCCGTCTAGCGCGGCGAGGAAGCGTGCCGGGTTGACGTATCCGTCCTGGCTGGTAGATTGAGACTCGAGAAGCGCCGCTGCCCAGGACGCTCTTCCTGCCTCCACCCGACTCGACCATTCGGGGGACGCTTTGATGCCCTCCAAGAGGCCAGCCAGCGTATCGGCGAAGCGGGCTGCGTCAGAGTAGGAGTGAAGAGCATACGCTACGGGCTTCCTGTCCCAAATGGGGTCCATGTTTACCGCGAGGACCTCTCCCTTGGGGGTGGCGTTGTATCCGTACGTGGAAACGTCGGAAAGGCCGCAACCCAAGCACAAAACGACGTCGGCCTGGGTAAGAAGGGCGTCGGCCATCCTCAGGCCCCCGAACCCGATCCTTCCGGCGGTCATGGGGTGGTCCTCCGGTATCACTCCTCTGCCGTTGCTTGTAGACACGACTGGGGCTGCGACCCTCGCCAGGAGATTGGCCGCGGCGCTCGCCCCCTCTGACGAGTTCACGCCCCCACCGAGTACGAGAAGGGGACGCTTTGCCTGCTTCAGCGCGTCCGCCGCCCGGAGAACGTCGGCATATTCCGGTTCGTGGGCCTTCTCCGGAGGCAGCTCCGCGACGCGCGAACCCGCTTCCTGCTGCCAGACATCCTCAGGCACCTCCAGGTACACCGGTCCCTTGGGGGCGCTTGAGGCGAGCGCGAATGCCTCGGCGATGTCCATGCCGGCCTCCTGCCCTCTTCCGATCCGCCATCCCTTCTTCACCATGCTCGCCGCCATTTCCAGCTGTGGGACCTCAAGCCACGAGTCCATCCCCACCATCCTTCGCTTGACCGCACCCGCGACAAGAACCATCGGCGACCCATCCTTCCAGGCGTTGCCGAGCGCAACCAACGAGTTCAGGAACCCCGGCCCGCCATGTACCAACGCGACCCCCGGCCTTCCGGTCACCCTCCCTTCAGCGTCCGCCATGCTTACCGCAACCTGTTCGTGCCTTGTCGAGACGTATCTGATCTTGCTCCTGGAGAGCGCGTCCATCAGGTCGAGCACAGAAGTTCCGATCAGGCCGTATGCCCTCTTGACGCCGTAGCTCTCGAACGCGCTGACTAGGAGTTCGGAAACCTTCATGGGTTCACGACGTTCAGCGGCGGCTCTCCCAGTGCTACGCGCAGCACGTTCTCCACGGTGGTCTGGATAATCCTGAGCCTCGCGTCGTTCGTGGCCCCGGCTATGTGAGGCGTCAGGACCAGGTTCGCGCCTTCCTTCGCGGCCACCAGGAGAGGGTTTCCTGCATCCAGGGGCTCCGATGTGAAGACGTCTACTGCCGCGCCGCCGATCCACCCCTGCGCGACCGCCTTCGCCAGAGCTCCCTCGTCCGTCAACTCACCCCGCGAGACGTTGATGAATACCGCGTACGACTTCA
Organism: archaeon; assembly: GCA_021822995.1. Classification (GTDB taxonomy): domain Archaea; phylum Thermoproteota; class Nitrososphaeria; order Nitrososphaerales; family Gagatemarchaeaceae; genus UBA183. Next base: position 3,095 of record JAKAPN010000012.1, on the reverse strand, counting down.
TCAGGCGGAACTCTTTCTCACCCAGCATCTGCCTGGTGGCGGGTGTCAGCGGGACGTGGATGCTCACCACGTCGCTTTCTGACAGCAGCCTCTGGAGCGGGAGATGCGACACGCCGAGTTTCAGCTCGTCAGCGTCGGGCAGTCGGGCGAGGTCCGTGTAGACCACGTTGGCGCCCATCGCCCTCGCTCTCCATGCTACCTCCTTTCCTATCCTCCCGAGGCCTATCACGCCCCACGTCTTACCGTGGACTTCGGCTGCGACATTGAGCAGCTCTTCCTGTACCCATGCGCCCTCGACCATCCTGCGGTGTGCGTATCCCATCCTCTTCAGCAGGACAAGCGCAGCTGCAAGGGTGTGCTCCGCGACAGAGATCGCGTTGGCCCCCCCGATGTTCGAGACAGGTATCCCATTCTTTCTGCAGGCGACGAGATCTATGTGGTCATAACCGGTGGACGGCTGGGCGATGAGCTTCACCCTCTCCATCTTAGCTACCATTTCTGAGGTGATTGGAATCTTGAACGTGTAATCTCCTATGACGAAGTCAGCCTCCTTCAGCGCCCCGTCGAGCTTGGGGCCCGCTTCATTGATAGTCTCGAAGTCTGCTTCGATCCCGCTCTTTTCCAGGCTCTCCGCGAAGAAGAGCCGTATCAGCCCTTCTGGCATGGGCGAAAGGACTAGGACCTTCAGCACGCCGCTCGACCGTGGCAGCCGATTTTAACGGTTCTGACATCGGCGGGGTGCGAGGCTCACACTTTTAGGCTAACTTCCCGAGACAGGGGCGTTGGCTCTCTCCAACGCAGCGAAGGCAGGCGTCGCCATCTTCGTAGGAGCTGTCCAATTCAGCATCGGCCTGATACTCGCCGAAATCTACTATCCGGGCTATAATGTCTCGACCAATTACGTGAGCGACTTGGGGGCAACCTGTCCCGGCTCTGCGACGGTCGGCTGCGTGATCAACCAGCCCACCTCGATGATATTCAACAGTTCGATTGTCCTCCTCGGGATCATGATCCTCGTCGGGGCCTATTTCCTCCAGCGAGGGTTCCATGATAGGCCGGCGGCTGTCATGATCGCCCTGGCTGGTATCGGCGCGATGGGTGTAGGGCTCTTTCCAGAGACCACCGGTGTATGGCACAGCATCTTCTCTCTGATCGTGTTTCTGTTCGCAGGGCTGGGCGCCCTGGTGACCGCGAGACTGCAGAAGAAACCCATGTTCTACTTCTCGATAGTCCTCGGTCTGTTCACGCTAGTCGCGCTGGTCCTCTACATCGGAGGGGACTACCTTGGACTTGGGCCAGGAGGGATGGAGCGGATGGTCGTCTATCCGGTGCTAGTCTGGTCAATAGGGTTCGGCGGGCACATGATGGCGCTCGACGACCCGGTGAAAGGATAGCTCCGATCCAAGCGAAGGCACTGTACCACATTAGGGGGTGCCCCTCCTCGAATGCATGCGGGGCGTCCGTGAGTCACCAAAAAGGGGATGGGTCCGCATCTAAAATGCGGCACCCGTTTTCCAGATGGATCTTGCCTACGCCTTTCTAGGCCAGAGTGGAAGCACGCTTTTCCCGTAGACTTCGTTGAGGACGTTCGCGATGGCTGTGTATACTGCGGTGAGTCCGCACAGGACCCCTTCATAGCCTGTGAACTGACCGAATGTTGTGCCCATGTTCGACCAGAAGCCTGCTGCCAGGAGGAAGAACAGGATCGTTAGAGTCCCAAACACTACCATGAGGGCGCCGTTGATTCGCAATGTTCCGATGAACATCAGGAGTGTGAAGATGCCCCAGAAGAAGAGGTAGTATCCGAGCGCTGTGTTGGTGGGTGGGAATCCTGACAGACCCGAAATGCCTGGAAGGATGAAGATGAAGACGAAGGACTCCCAGAAGAACCCGTACGAGAGGAACGCCGTCATTCCGAACGTGTTCCCCTTTCTGAATTCCAGGAGGCCTGCTACAATCTGGGCGAAACCACCAAAGAAGATGCCCATCGAGAGTACGCTGGAGCCGAGCGGATAGACGCCGGCGTTAGCGAGGTTGAGGAGTATTGTAGTCATTCCGAACCCGAATAGTCCTAACGGAGCGGGATTTGCGAGAACCACGTCAGCCTTTATTGGCTGGCTTTGGCTCAATATGTTCGCAGCCACGCCTCGAACTTTCTATTTAAGGCTGAGCGACAGGTCCTCGAATGAGCATCAGAGGTTTTGCCTCTGGCCAGAAAGCTCTGCGGTGACTTCCTTCCAGGCAGCTCCCACATTCCCAGGCGAATATCCTCCACCTCCCATCGCAAGTATCTTCCCCCCGCACAGCTCGTGCGCGAGCCTGTGTAGCTTACTGGCGGCATAGCTGTGGACGGCCGGCGTGTAGTTCAGGTCCGTGATGGGGTCTCCCGCGAGCCCGTCCGCCCCGCACTGGAAGAAGATCATCTCTGGCTTCGACTTCCTTACGAACTCCTCGACCTGGTCGAACGCCTGGAAGAACTCCTTGTCCCCAGAGCCGGGCGGGAGACCGACGTTGATCTTCGTCCCCATTGCGAACCCCTTGCCGGTCTCGGAGGCGTCACCGGTGCCGGGATAGAGAAATCTCCCGTGTTCATGGATGTCTCCGATTATTACTCTTGGGTCGGGTTCGAACTCGTAGTACACCCCGTCTCCATGATGGGCGTCTATGTCCACGTACGCGACGCTCCTCAGTTTGAATTCGTTCAGCGCTCTGGAAATCGCTATGACGCTGTCGTTGAAGACGCAGAAGCCTCGTGCCTCATCCGGGGCAGAGTGGTGGAGCCCTCCAACCGGATTGAAGAAGTGGTCGAAACTTCCCTCTAGCAACAGTTCCAACCCTCTCAGGGTACTCCCCACGGGAAATAATGATGCTTCGTAGACCCCCTTGAATGCTGGGGTGTCCTCGCTCCCCAGCTCTCCCAGCCCGGTCGCCGAAGCCTGTCTCACGCGGTCGACGTATCCTTGCGTATGGAAAACCAAAAGGTCACTTTCGCTGGCGGATACCGGTTCAATCACTTTGAATCCCTCCGTCTCCCTTTGACCTTCGATGTATTCAGCGAAAACCCCAAGGCGGGAAGAGTTCATCGGGTTCCCGGC
>JAKAPN010000011.1 GCA_021822995.1 archaeon | reverse complement strand
TATTGTCAGGGTCGCCGTAATGTCCCCGCTTTCGATGAGGGCGTAATGCTGAGGCTGTGAAACGGTGGCCAGGAAGGCGAGCAGGGCGAGGACCAGCCCGAGATAGTAGGAAGCAGCGGGCCTCACAAAAGTCAGCACGCTGTCTACCACGAAGAGAACCCACCCGAAGGCCACGGCGTAGAAGACGAACTGAGGGAGGACAGGATACACCTCGTAGAGGAAGGCGACGCCGAACAGGGCGCAGAAGATTATGAGCCCTTGGATCCCTCTGGTCAGGGTGCTCATCTCCGGCGACGGCCGGGAGAGGATATTTCAACACTCCAGTCGCGGAAGTCTTTATGTGCGGCCGCGCCCAGCGCGGTACTGTGGCGCCTGGGAGCCGCCTGTCATTCCACCTGCCCGAATCTTCGCCGAAATATCCGAAGCCGCTCGAGTACCGCACCTTGCACACCAGGGTGGAGGCGACGGTGGACTTCGAGAAGAAGGCGATATCAGGCGAATGTACGCTCGAGATAGAGCCCGTGAAGAGGGGCCTGGAAGTCGCGCGGATGGACGCCTGCTCCCTCAACATCACCGCCGTCAAGGTGGACGGCGCGGACGCGGAGTTCGACTACGACGGGAAAGTACTTTCTGTGAAGATCGGACCGGCCAGGGGGAGGCGCGCCGTGACTGTGCGGTACAGCACCAACCCCAAGATGGGGCTTTACTTCGTGGGCCCCGACGCCGAGCACCCGGAGAAGGAGATCCAGGCGTGGACCCACACCGAGGCGGAGGAGTCGAGGTACTGGTTCCCCTGCCACGACCACCCGGCCGACAAGTCGAGCAGCGAGCTGATCATTACCGTCCCGAAGGAGTTCCGGGTGATTTCCAACGGGAAACTGCTGTCGAGCAAGACCGATGGCGAAAGCGCCACGTTCCATTGGAAGGAGGAGATCCCCCACTCGTGCTACCTCACGTCTTTCATCGCCGGCAAGTTCGGGGTTGTCTCCCAGGAGGCCCGCGGGGTGAAGCTGAACTACAACTTCCCGGAGTCGAAACGGGAGGACGTCCTGAGGTATTTCGGGGAGACGCCGAAGATGATGGAGGTATTCGAGGACCTGACGGGGGTCAAGTACCCATACCTGAAGTACGACCAGACCACGGTCGAAGACTTCGTCGCCGGCGGGGAAGAGAACCTGAACGCCACCACGCTGGCCATGAGCTACTACCCTGACGCCGCCTCTGAGGAAGACTTCGCAACCAGCTACAGCCTCCCGAACCAGCGTCCCATGGACCTCGTCTCCCACGAGCTCGCTCACCAGTGGTTCGGGGACCTCGTGACCTGCGCAGACTGGCCCCACGCGTGGCTCAACGAAGGGTTCGCGTCTTACTTCCAGGAGCTGTACCTCGAGAAGACCCGGGGGGTGGAAGAGAGGACATGGCATCTGGACGCCAGGACAGAAGATTATTTCGAAGAGGCCGAGAAGGAATACCGCAGGCCAATCGTCGAAAGGGACTACGTCTGGCCCGACGACCTCTTCGACTACCACCTGTATCCGAAGGGCGCGTCGATGCTGCACCAGCTCAGGTTCCTTGTCGGGGACGAGGCGTTCTTCGCGGGCATCTCGCGCTACCTGAAGGCCCACGCGCGCTCCGTCGCTGACACGGGAGACTTCCGGAAGGCCATGGAGGCCGAGAGCGGCATGCAGCTGGAAGAGTTCTTCGAGCAGTCGTTCTACAGGCCCGGACACCCGGAGTTCGAGGTGAGCTACGGCTGGGACGGCGAACAGGGCCTGGCGACGGTAAGGGTCAGGCAGACCCAGAGCACGGAGGACGGAACCCCGGTCTACAAGCTCCCGTGCGAGCTGGTGTTCGACGTCGGCGGGAAGAAGCTGGTCAGAAGGGTGCAGATCGAAGGCGCGGACCAGGCGTACACCTTCTCGCTGCCGGCCCAGCCCACGACAGTCGAGTTCGACCCGAACAGGTGGCTCCTCAGGAGGACGAAGTTCGAGAAGGGAGTTTCTCTGCTCCTCAACCAGCTCGCACGTGGGACCAGCGCCTACAGCAGGGCGGAAGCGGCATCGGAGCTGGGGAAGCTGAAGGCAGAGCCCGCGGTCAAAGGGCTAGCCGAAGCGGCAGCAAAGGAGCAGTACTGGATCGTCCGGGCGAGGGCGTTCAGAGCCCTCGGAGAGATCGGCTCGGAGGCCGCCCTGACGGCGCTCCTCGGGGTCGCCGTCCCCAAGGACAGGAGGGCGAGGAGAGGGATGGCTGCAGGGCTTGGGCACTTCAAGGAGCGCCGTGCGGTCGACGCGCTTCTCAGATTGCTCGAAACCGACGATAGCCCCTACGTGAGGTGCGAAGCCGCTCTCAGCCTCGCGAAGGCGTGGCCCGAGGGAGCACTACCACACCTGAAAGATGCGATGAAGGTGCACACTGTCAACGAGACCCTCGCAGAAGCATCCCTTGCCGCCATGGGCAGCCTGAAAGACGCGGAGGTGAACGCGATAGTGGCGTCATCGCTTCGATACGGAAGGCCGGGAAGAGAGCGCGTGGGGGCGCTGAAGGCAATCAAGGAGAGAGGGAAGATTCTCGACGACGAGGTCCCCGTGCTGAAGGAGATGCTCCTGCACGACAAGGAGTTCAGGGTGAGGATGTACCTGGTCGACGTGTTGATGAGGTCCTTGCAAGACGCGCGCCTGCTCGGGGCGCTCAAAGAGGCGTCGCGTTCGGACCCCCAGCTGTCTGTAAGGAGGAAGGCACTCCACCTCTATCATCAGCTGGCGTCGATGCAGGAGTCCAACGAGGCCGTGGCGAAGCTCAGGGCCGAAGTGGAGCAGCTCAGAGCCGAGTCCAGGCGACCTTCGGCGGCCTAGCGCTCTCCCTTGCGGAGGCTGTCTCCGTGCGTCGAGGTCACCTTTCCCTGCTTCGACGACAGCAGCCTCTTCATCTTCGGGCCCATCACGTCGAAAACCCTGGCGATGTTGTAGCCCGTCTCGGTGAAGGAGTGTCTGTCGCGCGGGGTGTAGATCTCCACGGAGACCTCGTACCTAGCGTGGGTCTTGGCCGCCTTCTTCGACTTGACTACCGCCCTTATCTCTTCTATGAAGGGGTAGACCTTACAGAGCTCCTCCGACAGCCGCTCGAACTTCGCCCTCGCCTCCGTCGCCTCCAAAGGCGCTTCAGGGAGGCCTACGATATAGTACGGCGCTTGCCTAGACATGGCGTCAGCGGTCGCCTAGCCGGAGTCTTATGGACTCTGCGGTCCTGCGAGCCATAGCCATGATGGAGATCATGGGGTTGACCGCGGGGGTCGTGGGGAAGACGCAGGCGTCTCCGACAAAGAGGTTCTTTACCGAATGGAGCTCGCCGGTGGGGGCAGTCGGGCCAAGGGATGGGTCGGCGCTCATCCTGCACGACCCCATGATGTGCGCGCTGAAGAGCATCATCCGGTTGTATTCTACCCCCTGCTTCTCCAGGGCGGCGCCGAAGGAGTCAAGGTCTCCGGGAGTCAACGGTTTGGTCCCGTCCCCGGCGAAGACCTGAGAGTTGTGGGTAGTCCAGACCCCCCTGGCGCCCGCAGCTGCAAGTATCTTCGCAGTTTCTGTCATCCCCCGGACGAGCGTCTTCCTGTCCTCGCCCTCCAGTGCATAGGAAACCTTGGCGTACCCGTCCTTGTCTACCGTGACCCGGCCCGAGCTCCTCTCGCGGAGGAGGACGATGGAAGCCGAAGAGCGGCTGTAGTACCGGCGCATGAAGTCCTTGTGCTGCCTGCCGTTGACCCACGGGATAGACAGGGCGAACAGCCCCGGGTGGGCGGGAGCTGCCTCGACCCAGAAGCCGTGGTAGGTCCCGTCGAGGTCGATGAACTTCCAGACCGCGACCGTCTGCGGCGGGCCCTTCCAGGGATCTATCGGCTTCTCGAATATCCCCCCCACCGCTATCGTGGGGTCGAGGCGGAGGTACGCGCCCACGTTCCTGTCCCGCACCCCCGACCTGAGGAGGAGCGCCGGCGTCTCGATGCCGCCGCAAGCTGCTACGACCGCGCGCGCCTTCACTTCGAGCCTGTGGGTCCTCCCTCCCGATTCTACGCTGGCGACAACGCCCCTGGCTGCGCCGCCCTCTATGACGACGTGCTCGACTCTGGCGTCGAAGACGAACTTCGCCCCCTTCTTCTGCGCCCGCGGGAGGTAAGTCAGCGCCGTAGACTGCTTCGCCGAGTAGATGCAGCCGTAGGTGCAGAAGTCGCACCTCTGCTTGCAACCGACGGCGTTGCGGGATATCGTGTGGTAGTCGCTCCCTTCTTTGTAACCAAGCGCCTTGCAGCCGTCCCAGAGGACCGAGTTGTTCCCGTTTCGCTGGCTCTCTTCGTCGTTGACCCCGATAGCCTTCCACGCTTCATCCAAGAACGAAACGAACTCCGGACCAGCGACTCCGGTTATTCCAAATTCCGACTCCCATTCGGCGAGCACCCTGTCGGGAGGCTTCAGGCACGTGTTCCAGTTAACGGTGGTCCCCCCGCCTGCGCCTCTCCCTGCAAGGAGGACGAAGGAAAGGTCGGTGGTGGCAGCCGTCCCGCTCTGCTGGAACAGCTTCTGCATCATCCGCATTTCGCTCTGCTGGAAGGTCTCGGCGGTCTCGTACGGCCCCTGCTCCAGCACCAGGACGTCGTATCCGGACGACGCGAGGTAGTCGGCGATCACGCTCCCGCCTGCCCCCGAGCCCGCGACCACCACGTCGACTGTCAGCGTAATGTCAGAATCAACCTTGAGCGGGACCAGGCGAAGCTCTTCGGGGACCGGCACGGGCGCGTCGTGTGAAGCGCCGGGATACCCGATGGCGTCCCAGTTCGGGTTCGAGCCGTCCGGGCCAGCGGTGGCGTATGCGAGGAATAGCGTGAGGCGCTTCAGGGCCTGGAATGCCGTCCGCTTGAGCGCGACCGGGCTGTCGCGCCATGCCTGGAGGTAGCGCTCCCGCGCCTCCGGATCGAGGGAGGAGAACCGCACCGGACGCCCGGTAAGGGCGAGGTTGTAGAGCGGGCTCTCGACCACGGTGAGGATCCGCTTGAAGTCCCTGGCGTTGTTCGGCTGGCGAGAGTGCTCCACCGCGTCTGCAAGCAGGACGTCGACGCCGAGTTCATGGGCGCTCCTCCTGAAGAAATCTGGTCCGTCAGGGGCGCCAGGGAAGAGGGCATCGCAAAGCGCCTCCATGGCCCGGCGCTCCGACCCGCTCAGCTCCAACGCCCGAGCCACGGAAGCCCTGATATTTGATTAGATTCCCAATATTGCGCCGAGCTCCGAAAGTCCAGAGACCACGAAGTCCGCGCCCTCTGCGGACAGCCTCTCCGCTGTGTAGTTCCCGGTGGCTACCGAGACTACCTTGATACCCGCGGAGATCGCCGCGTGCACGTCCTGCGCGCTGTCCCCGACGTAGAAAATCGAACCCTTCGGTAGCCCGAGCTTCGCGGCCGCCATCTCCATCCCTTCCGGCCTCGGCTTCATGATCCTGGTCTCGTCCCGGGTCAGGACGAACTCGAAGCGGTCCATCAGCCCAGCCCGCCGGAGGGTCGCCTCGGCGGCCTTCCTGCCGCTGTTGGTGAGCACCCCCAGCCGCACGCCGCGCGACCGGAGGCCGTCGACCACGTCGAGCGCCCCCGGGATGATGGAGGCGCTCGCTGCGCTTTGAACCTCGAACCCGTCGAGGATTGCGAAGACCGATTCGCGGATTGTCTCGTATCCGGGCCCGAGCCCGGCGTCCGACTGCTCCCTGGCCGAGTCCAAGATGGTCTGGGTCGCGGACCTCAGGTCGAGCCCTTGGGTGCCGAGCCCATGCCGTCTGAGCTCGTCGAATAGCGCCAGCCTGGTCCCTTGGACGTCGAACCTGAACGTCACGAGGGTGCCGTCGATGTCGAAGATGACCCCGACGACCATGTCGGCCTAGATCTTTCTCTTTGAGAACAGTATCAGAATCGCGAGCCCAACCAGGCCTATGGCCACGACCAGTATGGCGATTGCTGTGAACGTGTCGGAGGGGTCAACCTGGAAGTAGGGCGGGGACGGGAGCAACCGTTCACGAGTTCGTCGGCCTTCATATTTATTCGTTCTTTGGAATCGTTAATTAGTTTGGGGGCGCGAGTTCGCGCAGTTGCCTCCTGTGATAAGCTGTTTCGGCGGGGTCGGCGAGATCGGAGGGAACAAGTTCCTGCTGGAGGACAGGGGGACCAAGGTCATCCTCGACTTCGGGACAGGGTTCGCTGACGGGTCGGATTATTTCGACTCCGGCATCCAGCCCAGGCAGGTGAACGGCGCAGGGGACCTGTTCGAGTTCGGGCTCCTACCTGAGGTCCCAGGGCTCTATTCGGAAAAGGCGCTCCAGAACACCAGCATGAAGCACTCCGACCCTGAGGTCGACGCCATAGTCCTCAGCCACTATCATTCCGATCACACAGGGAGGATTGGGTACACCGACCCCAAGATACCGATCTACTGCGGCGAGACGACTTCCCTCATACACGACGCCTACAGCGAGTCGAGGTCTTCGCCGCTCGACGACCACCCCATCAGGAAGTTCCGGACAGGTCGGACGTTCAAGGTTGGTCCGATGGAGTTCGTGCCTGTCCACGTCGACCACTCGATACCCGGCGCCTACGGCTTCGTGGTCCACCTGAGCGACGGCACCATGGCGTACACGGGGGACTTCCGGTTCCACGGCCCAGCCGGGTCGATGACAACAGACTTCATCGAGGCGGCCGCGAAGGAGGAGCCCGACCTCCTGCTCACGGAGGGGACAAGGGTGGGGCACGGCGACGGAAGGGCAAACGTGACAGAGGAGGAGGTGCTGGGGGAAGCGGACAGGATGGTCAAGGGGACGAAGGGGCTGGTCTTCTCATCCTTCAGGGGGAACGACGTAGACAGGGTCAACACGTTCTACGAAGCGAGCAAGAGGGCGGGAAGGAGGCTGGTCGTCTCGATGAAGATGGCAATCCTGCTCGACAAGCTCGGTTCTGACAGCCGGCTGAAAGTCCCGAGGGTGGGAAAGGACGTGGACGTTTACGTCAAGAGGAAAAGGACCGGGAGCCTCGACGACTCCGACTACTTCCAGTGGGAGAGGCGGTTCCTGGACCATGGAGTGAGCTCGGCCGAGGTCAGGCGGAAGGAGAGGGAGACTTTTCTCCACCTGGAGGCGTGGGACTTCCCCGAGCTCATAGACATCAGACCGGCGAGAGGTGGGACGTACATCCACTCGGCCACCGAGGCGTTCAACGAGGAGGGCGAAAGAGAGGAGGCGGTGATCCAGAACTGGGTGAGGCACGTCGGGTTCAGCTACGTCCAGCTCCATGCGTCGGGGCACGCGCCCTCGGGGGAGGTCTTCTCGCTGGTCGACCGCGTAGGAGCAGCCAAGGTGGTCCCCATACACACTGAGCACCCGGAGGAGTTCAACGCGAAGAGGAAGCGGAAAGGATGGAGGCTCGAGGTGCCCGTGAAGGGCAAGCCGATCTCGGTCTCAGGGTAGCAGGACTTCTGATTGACCGTCCTGCTTTGCGACGTGGGAGGGGTGCTGATAGAGAACCCGTGGATCGAGACTGCGCGTGCCATGGGCACGCAGCACGGGAAGCAGGAGGCGGTCGTGTTCGAAGCCTTGACCAGGCTGAGCAGGGAACTCGACGGCGGCCGGCTCTCCCTTGCTGAGTTCCACGGGCGCGTGTGCGCGGAGTTGGGCCTGCATGTGGAGTTCAGCGCGTTCAAGCGCGCCCTCGAGTCTTCGCTGAAGAAGGTCCCATCAGTCTGGGGCGCGGTAGATAGCCTGCGGCGGGAGCGGGGGGCCAGGGTGGTCGCCCTGAGCAACATGTCCAGGGAGGTGTGGAAGTCCCTTCAGGAGAGGTTCGACATCGGTTCGCTCTTTTCCTCCGAGGTGCTCTCGTTCGAACTCGGTATTCTGAAGCCGGACCCTGCAATCTACATCGAGGCGGTGAAGCGAGCGGATGCGCAGCCGGGCGCGTGCCTGTTTGTAGACGACATCGTCGAGAACATCGAAGCTGCGAGGGCACTCGGCATCAAGGCCTACCTCGCGAGGCGGCCTGAGGACACGGCGTCGTTCCTGAGGTCGGCTCTGGATTAGGCCTGGCTGGAGCCTAGGCCCCCTCAACTTGGGCCGAGGGTCGGGAAAATCAGGTTTACAAGCCCCGTTTCCACGACCACGGCAATGGTGACGCAGCAGGCGAGGGACCTCGCTGAATCAGCGGTCGCCAAGGCGGTGCGGGCAGGGGCATCCTACGCCGAGGCGAGGGTGCAGACCACCTGGGAGAAGGAGTTTGGACTCAAGAACGGAGAGCCTCAGCCGTCTTTCTTCGTCGAAGGGTTCGGAATCGGGATCAGGGTCATCGCGGGAGGGGCCATGGGCTTCGCGGCCACCAACGACATGCGCAGGAGTTCTGTCAGCGAAGTCGCTCAGAAGGCGGTGAAGCTCGCCAAGGCTTCTTCTGCCGTCCTCAAGGAGCCGGTAGTCCTGGACTCCTCGAAGGCGACGAGGACCAGCTGGGCCGCTCATGAGACGCAGAAGATCGAGAACGCGGACTCCGCCTGGCTCCGCGGCGTCCTCGTGGACATCGAAGGCAGGATAGCGGACGGGAAGGCCGGGGTGAAGCTGCCGGGCCGGCTTCTGTACATCTCCGCCGAGCTGCAGTTGAGGTACTTCGTGAACAGCGACGGCGCCAGGGTTACAGGGCGCGTCCCCAGGGTGAGCTTCGGAGGCTCGCTCACGGCAATGGAGGGGGGCGCCACAGCCCAGAGGTTCATCCAGCAGGGAGAGACAGGCGGGCTGGAGGTGGTGAAGCGGATCGGGCTCGCGGACAGGGTGGAGGAGGAGGCGAGGATAATGGGGAAGGTACTGAAGACGTCGGAAAAGCCGCCCACAGACACCGTGGACGTCGTCCTCGGCCCCGAGCTTTCTGGGATCGCGGCCCACGAGTCAGTGGGGCACCCTCAGGAGGCAGATCGCGTCCTCGGGAGAGAAGGAGCCCAGGCCGGGGAGTCATACCTGAAGGCGGACAGCATCGGGCGGAAGATAGGGAGCGAAGAAGCCAACGTCAGCGACGACCCGACCATCCCGCACTCCAACGGGTTCGACCCGGTTGACGACGAGGGGGTGACCGCGAAGAAGCGTTTTCTGATCAAGGACGGCGTGATAAGCGAGTTCCTGCAGAACAGGACCACCGCGGTCCAGTTCGGCCTGAAGAGCAATGGGGCGTCCAGGGCGGTTTCCTTCGACAGGGAGCCGATCATCAGGATGTCGAACACGTTCGTCGAGCCTGGAGATTACACCACTGAGGAGGTCATCAAGGAGGTAAGGCACGGGGTCTTGTTCAAGACGTTCACAGAGTGGAACATCGACGACAAGAGGCTCAACCAGAGGTATGTAGCGCTGGAGGCGTATCTCATAGAGCGGGGAGAGGTAAAGGGGCTCGTCAGGGCCCCGGTCCTCGAGATCACGACCCCTAGGCTGTGGGGGAGCGTGAAGGCGAGGAGCAAGCACATGGAGTTCGAGGCTGCCACCTGCGGCAAGGGAGACCCGATGCAGGGAGCTCCCGTGTGGACTGGAGGCCCGGAGACCCTCCTTGGCGGGATCAAGCTTGGGTCGAGGTAAGAAGTTGGACCTGAACGAGCTCAACGAGCTGGCGATTTCGGCGGCGAAGGCGCACCGGGTGGACGACGCCGTCGCGATTAGCGCGAACAGCGCTGACAGCATGATAAGGTTCGCGAACGACTCCGTGACCGTAGTCAACAGGGTCGAAGAGGCGGAGCTGTCTGTGTACCTCGCGAAGGACAGGCGGAAGGCGATAGCTTCGACGTCGAACCTCTCGCCTGCTGCGGTGAAAAGGTTCGTGAACGACCTCTACTCTTCGATGAAGGGGCTCCCGGAGTCCGAGTACGTCCCGCTACCGGCGAAGGCGGCGAGATACCCTCCGGAGCTGATGCGATACGACAAGAAGCTGGAAGACATCGACGTGGAGCTCCCGGGGCTGGCGAAGGTGGCCATAGACTCCTCCCTTGCGGCGGGCGGAAAGAGGTCGGCCGGGGTGATCGACGCAGGCAAAGTGACGGTGTCGATGCTGACCTCCACCGGCACGTTGGGGGAGGGGTCGAAGACGGCAATCACTCTGAACATCCGGTCATTCGGAGACAACGAAGCGAGCGGGCACGGGCTATCCTGTTCTTCCACGCTCAGGGGGTTCGACCCGGTAGAGGCGGGGAGGAGGGCGGGAGAGGGTGCGAAGAGCATGCGGCAGGCGTCCGAGCCCGAGCCCGGAAGCTACGAAGTGCTGATGAGCCCGACAGTGGCTTCGAACCTGATCGAGACGGTCGCGGGTGCGGCTTCGGCGTTCTCAGTCGACGCCGGGACGTCGTACCTCGCTGACAAGCTCGGTAAGAAGGTCGCCTCGCCTGCGTTCAGCCTGACAGACCACGGGACGGTGGAAGGGGGGCTGGGAGGGAGGAGCTTCGATGACGAGGGCACGGCCACAAGGAGCAACAAGATCATCGACCATGGAGTCCTTCGCGGCTACCTACACAACCTGACCACCGCGAAGAAGTGGAAGACCGAGAGCACCGGGAACGCGGGGTTCGCGAGCCCCCGCCCTTGGAACCTCGAAGTCGGGATGGGGGACTCGGGGCACGACGAGATGGTGAAGGAGATGAAGAAGGGAATCGTGCTTACCAGCAACTGGTACACCCGGTTCAAGAACTACAGGACCGGAGAGTTCTCGACCGTCCCCCGGGACGGCGCTTACCTG
>JAKAPN010000010.1 GCA_021822995.1 archaeon | reverse complement strand
CCCACCACAGCCGGCACCGGCGCAGAGCTGACGGTCACTTCGATGGTGACCGTCGACGGCCACAAGCAGTGGATAAACAGCCCTCTCCTCCTTCCTTCGGTCGCCGTAGTGGACCCGGAGCTCACGTTGTCGATGCCTCAGGGGGTGACCGCAGCCACTGGGATGGACGCCCTCTGCCACAACACGGAAGCCTACCTGTCCGCCCTGGCCAGCCCCATCACAGATTCGGCGGCGCTGGAAGGGATCCGGGTGATAGCCCAGAGCCTCGAAAGGGCTTACGATTCCGGGGGAGACCGCGAGGCAAGGGAAGCCATGAGCCTGGGCGCGCTCCTGGGAGGGATCGCCCTGCAGGCTAAGATGGTCTACGGCCACTCGATTGGATACACGATCGCCACCCGCTTCAAGCTCGCCCACGGGGTGTCGTGCGGGCTCCCCCTGCCTTACGTGATATCTAACTACGCTGTCGCGTGCGCGCCGAAGATGAAGAAGCTCGCGGATGCTTTCGGGGTGTCCGGGACCGAAGACCCCGCTGAACTTGGAAAGGCCATTGGCGCCAGGGTGATGGCAATGGCTGCGCACCTGAAGATCCCGACTACCCTGGAAGCCCTCGGGGTCGCCGAAGGCGACCTCCCTGCCCTTGCAGACGAGTGCGTGACCATGTATCCTCGGCCCAACAGCCCGCTCGTCTTCGACGCGAAGAGCATGGCTGCCCTGTACGGACGGATGTGGAAGGGGAGCCTCGACTCTTAGGCGACAAATCTTATACGTGCGGGCGGAGGGTGCGAGGCAGGAATCAACATGAAGATGCTCATCGAAGGACAGCCTGCGGACGCCCAGGGGGCGGACGTGATCAAGGTGTCGAACCCGGCCACCGGGGAGGTCGTGGACTCAGTCCCCAAGGGGACGAGGGAGGACGCGAAGCGGGCGATTGACGCGGCGAGCGACGCATACAAGGTCTGGTCGGAGAAGCCTGCGATAGAGCGGTCCCGTACCCTTCTCAAGATAGCGGAGCTGGTGCGGGCCAACGTCGAGGACCTAGCGACCACGCTGACCCTCGAGCAGGGGAAGCCGCTGGGCGAAGCGCGGGGCGAGGTCAACTCGTTCGCGAACACCTGCGAGTACTACTCAGGGTTGATCGGCAGGGAGCGGGGGGCGCACACGCGCTTCTCGACCGGCGAGGGGTTCTTCATAGTGACGAAGCGGCCGCTCGGGGTTGTCGGCGCCATCCTGCCGTGGAACTTCCCCGTTTCGCTGATGGGGTGGAAGGTCGCCCCAGGGCTCGCTGCGGGGAACACTTTCGTTGTCAAACCCGCGAGCACCACCCCGATAACGGACATCAAGGTAGGAAGCCTCATGGTGAAGGCGGGGCTCACCCCCGGAGCGGTCAACGTGGTCACGGGACCCGGAGCGGTGGTGGGAGAGGAGCTGCTGGACAACCCGAAGGTGGCGAAGATAGCGTTCACCGGGGAGACAGGCACAGGGCGGAGGATAATGGAGGGCTCGGCCAAGCACATCAAGCGGCTGACGCTGGAGCTCGGAGGGTCGGATCCTATGATAGTCTGCGACGACGCTGACCTTGCACTGGCGGTGGAAGGCGCCGCTTGGGGGAGGTTCAGGAACTGCGGCCAGTCGTGCACCTCGGTAAAGCGGCTTTTCCTCTTCGAGTCGATCGCTGACGAGTTCATCAGGGCGTTCGCGGAGAAGGTGAAGACGATCAGGATAGGCAACGGGATGGACAAGGGGACCCACATGGGACCAGTCCACACCGAGGAGCAGAGGGCCAAGGTCGAGTCCATGGTCGAGGACGCGGAGAACAGGGGGGCCAAGGACCTCGTAAAGGGAGGGAGGGCGGCAGGGAACGGGCTGGAGAAGGGGAACTTCTACAACCCCGCGGTCCTCACCGACGTCGGGTATGACGCTCAGATGGCGAAGGAGGAGTGCTTCGGGCCTGCGCTCCCGATATTCGTCGTGAAGGACCTCGAGGAAGCCCTGGAGCGCGCCAACGACACCCCCTTTGGCCTGGGGTCGTCGGTCTGGACCAGGGACGTCGAGAGGGCGTACCACGCGGCCGAGAGGATACAGGCGGGGACCACCTGGGTCAACTCCCCGCCGATTTCGAGGGCCGAAGTACCGTTCGGCGGGTTCAAGCAGAGCGGGTTCGGGAGGGAGCTCGGGCTAGAGGGGCTGGACCACTACTACGAGACAAAGAGCATCCAGGTGCTCGAATACGCCAACGGCAAGAAGTGGGCGTTCCCGATAAGCTAGCGGCGCGGTGGACCGGCGCCGCGCCGGTCTTGTTAACAATCTTTTTAGTCGGTCGCGCCCCGTCGACGCACCGTATCCCGTTGAGCTCCCGGTTGACGGCGGCGCTGCTGCTTATCATATTCGTGATAGCGACCGTGGCCATGGGGCTTACCTTCGACGCCACCGGACTGGGCGGGGTGGGCGCAGGCGGGTTCGGCGGAGGAGGGAAGAGCTCGACGCTGAACGGGAAGTTCCCTCACCTTCTCGTGGAGGCGTTCTCCGTCCCCGGGGGGGAGCTGACGTTCACGTCAAGCCCAGGGTCGAACGATTCCCGGCGAGAGCCGATGACGAACCTCCTTTTCACGCTCACGGCCACCGAAGTCGCCCTGTCAAGGCTAGGAAGGCCGCTCACCTACTACGCGATCACCAACTCGTCAGGAGCCAGCTCCATCGCGGTGACGGCGGGGAACTATTCCATAGAAGCGGCGACGCCGGAGTTCAACTTCACGAGCCCGATCAGCTTCAGCGGGAACGCGACGACCGAGCTTGTCATCGTGGTTGCGCCTCAGCTGACCAGGTTGACTGCGCTGTCTGTCGTCAACCCCGACCAGTCATACGGCCTGCAGCCGGGAGGGTTGTTGTACGCAGAAGTGCAAGGCTCCTTCAGCTACGACAGGTACAGCCTCTACCAGGTGGTGGGGTTGGGCCAGGCTACGTTGCCGGAGAACGCATCCTACGCCGTATTCAGCATTCAGCAGCTGGAGATCAACGCCACCGTGGTAGGGTACTATAGCTCGCCTGGAGGGACGACCGTTGTGCTTTCCCCCAGCGGCCCATATGGAGCGCTCCCGACGACCTCCCTGGGGATCCTCGAATATGTGGCCAACTCGACGGTGAGGACCATTGACGGGTGAGATCCTGCTGGAGACCTGGCTGGCCGTCGCTGATGCGGCGGTGTTGGGCGCCGTTGCCGTGGGATACGCCCTGATGCGGAGGATCAGGCCCGCTGACTCGATGGACCTGAAAGAAGCGTTCGAGATGCTGGACCGGACGATCGCAAAGTTCCTCCCGGACCTTTCGCAGGGATACACCTGGGAAGAGGCCTTCGAGCGGATGAGGGAGGCGGGGGTCAGGACGGACTGGGAGAAGGTGCGGGGGAGGCTGGCGGCCTACGAAGCCTACAGATATGGAGGGAGAGAGGAGCCCAAGGCGGGGCAGGAGGACGTGATTTCTCTCGCGGTAAAACTGGGGAGTGGACTTGTTGGAAAGGGAACTAAAACAAAGAGTGCTTGACCAGGTAGGGAGGGTGGTCGTGGGGAGGGAGAAGGAGACGGAGCTCCTCTTGGTCTCCTTCCTGGCCCGTGGGCACGTCCTGCTTGAAGGCGTGCCGGGCGTGTCCAAGACCATCTTGGCGAAGTCGTTCGCCAGGTGCATGGGAGTCGAGTTCAAGCGCATCCAGTTCACGCCAGACATGCTCCCGATGGACATGCTAGGTGGCTTCATCTTCAACATGAAAGACCGGGAGTTCGAGTTCAGGAAGGGCCCGGTGTTCACCAACCTCCTCCTCGCAGACGAGATAAACAGGGCTCCCCCGAAGGTCCAGAGCGCGCTGCTGGAGTCGATGCAGGAGACCCAGGTGACGGTGGAGGGGCGGACCGAGCCGCTCCCGGACCCGTTCATGGTCATCGCCACCCAGAACCCGCAGGAGTTCCAGGGAGTGTACCCGCTCCCTGAGAACCAGCTGGACCGCTTCTTGATGCGCATCGAGCTTGGCTATCCGAACCTCGGCACGGAGTCGGCGATTCTCAAAAGGAACCTGAGCGACATGTCGACCACCCAGGTCGAGGTGGTGGTTGGCGTGGACGAGCTGGCGAAGTCCCTCCAGGAAGTGGCAAGCGTGAAGGTTTCGGACGAGATAGTAGACTACCTGGCGGTCCTGGGGCTGGAGACAAGGAAGGAGGGACGGCTCAGCCTGGGGGCGAGCCCGAGGGCGCTCGTCCAGCTGACGCACTGCGCCAGGGCTGTCGCGTTCCTGGACGGGAGGGACTACGTGGTCCCTGAAGACATCAAGGAAGTGGCGGTGTTCGTACTCGGACACAGGGTCAAGCTTGACCAGTCGGCGATCCTCGTCGGAACAGCCACGGACCCGCGGCAGGTCGTGCGCGACATCTTGACCAAAGTGAAGCCGCCACGATAAGGCTGACTCGGCGCGGGCGGGACCTCGTCGAGGCCGAAGTACTGGTCTCGGTCGTCGGGGGCTTGGCAGGGTTCGGGTGGGGGATGGCGCTCGGGTTCGCCCTCGCGGTGGTCACGCTCTTCTCGCTCTTGCGGGTGGCCGCTTACCCTAGAGAGGCGTTCGCCCTCACAGTCAACCAGTCAAGGTCGAGGGCGTTCAAAGGAGAGAAGGCGAGCATGGAGCTCCTGCTCGCGTCGGGGCGGGCCTCCCCGGTCGCCGAGCTCGAAGTAGTGTCCTTCCCCGACGGCCTCGAAGTGGCGATGGAAGGCGAAGGTCCTCGGCGGGTGCTTACTGCGACCTCGAGATACGCGGGCGTGTTCACCGGGCTGAAGGTGAGGGTCGGCTTCACGGAGCCTCTGGCGCTGTTTTCAAGGACCGAAGTCCGTGAGCTGGAGCTCTCCTTCGAGTTCCTCCCCGCCTCCCTCCTCGAGCGCAGGGAGCCCCTTATGGTCTCGGCAGCGATACTTGGCGACTACCCCGCAGGCCGGAGGGGGTTCGGCCAGGAGTTCTACTCGGTCGAGGTGTATGCGCCGTCCAGCAGCTCGAAAGACATACTCTGGAAGAGGTTCGCGAAGCTCCCGGGAGACGTGCTGATGTCCAGGGTAGGCGAGGCTAACATCCCCGAGAGGCTCACGGTCTGCTTCATGGAGCCGCGGGACAAAGACGAAAGGCGGACCCCCCGCTGGATGGACCTCGCATCCGAAGCGATAGCCAGGGTCGGCCTTTCAGTGATCTCGACCGGTACGAAGCTCAGGCTGATCCACACTGTGGACGGCTCGTCGACTTCGGCCGAAGCGAAGGACGTCGGCGAGCTCGCGTCCGCCCTCGTAGGCTTGTGGGGCGACCACGGCCCGAAGGACAGGACGAAGGACGGCCCGGCGTCGGCTGACCTGATAATCGCGCCCGAATCCGAGGCGTCGACCCCTGAGGTCATGGGCGCGGTCATGGAGAAGCCCGCAGTGCTTCTGGCATGGGGGTCGCAGAGGAAGGGGGCGAGGGTCGCGGGCGTGGTCTTCTTCACCGGGCAGGAGGACGTCAGCGGGCTGGTAGCGGGGGTGCTGAGCAGGTGACGCGGACGAACCTAGCCGTCGCAATCGCGGCCGCAGCGGGACTCCTCGCTCTTGACGTCAGCCTTGCTGCGAGCTTCCTGCAGTCAGACATCTTGCGCCTCGCGTCCAGTTTCGAACTGGCGGTGTTCGGCGCGCAGTTCGTAAAGACAGTGCTGGTACTGGGGGTGAAGCGGATACGCAACGGCGGCCCCTCGCTCGCCGTGGACATCTATGGGGCCGAGGCGCTTGCGATGCCCGTCCTGCTCGCCGCGTCGTTCGCGGTGGGCCTCGGGCCCGTTGGGTCGCTGCTTACCCAGCTCTTCCTGGGCTGGATGGCCGGGGTGGCTTTCGCGGGCCTCCCGTACGCCGCTTTCAGGATCGGAAGGTCGATGGCGAGGTCGGCGCCGCTGTCTTCGGTCCTCCCAGCCGCGGTCGCAACTTCAGAGTTCGGGGTCCTGTTCGTAAGCGCGGCGGCTACGGCGGCAAAATCGCACACGGGGCTGGCAGGAGTGGCAGGAATCGCGGTCTCCGCGCTGCTCGGAAGGGGATCGGTTGTGTCGGGAGGCGCGCTGACCTTCGCCGCTCTCGCCGACGTCTATGGATCTTTACTGCTCTACGCGGTCCTCGGCCTCGGCGCTGGCGTTATGCTGAGCAGGGTGAGGGGGTTGGCCATGTCGGTGGCGGCAACCGCGGTCACCCTGGTGTGGGTGTTCGCCCTGCTGCCGCTGGCCGGGACGCCGATAATCTTGCTGCTCCCCCCGAGCATCGCAGTCGCCGGGGTTTCGTGGTGGATCGCCCGTGGGCAATAAGATACTGGCCGTGCTCGCGCTGGCGCTGCTGCTCGCCCCAGCCTCCGCGCTCGCGCAGTCCGTCACCTACTCCCCCGTGATACCGATCGGAATCGGTTTCGGCCCCCTGAGCATCGTACCCGTGAGCGTTGGGTCCCCTGTGTTCGCCTCGGGCGACTCGCTCTGGGTGAGATCGTATGAAACGTCGTCTTTGCTGCTGCTGTCTCTGCTGGCTCCGAACGGCACCCTGACGCCGAGCGCCTATCTGGGGCCGGGCGGGCTGGTGAGCCTTTACACGTTCGGAGTTGGCGACTCCCCAGGACAGTGGACCCTCGAAGCGACTGTCGCATCTACCGGGGAGAGCAGCAACACCACTGTGACGCTCCAGGCTCCCACGCAGGGACTGACTCCTGCCTTTTCGGGGGCGACCCTCTCGAACAACAACCTGGCCCTCGGCTTCGACCTCCCCCCCACCCCAGCCTACAACATCCAGGCGTGCAGCGTCGGTCCTTTGGTGAACACCACGTTGACATTCCGCTTCCCGGCGAGCCTCGGCGGGTCGATGGTCGTGGCCGTCTCGGGGAACAACGTCTCCGTCAGGACCTCGCCGGCGCTCTCCCCGTTCAGCTTCTGGTTCGAGCTCTACTCGCTCCGGGGGTACTATGAAGGCGGAAGCCTGGTCTACACGTCCACCCTCGCGGCAGACTCGGGGGTGGGGAGCGGAGGTCAGTCCGGCACCGCACAGTCCATCGAGCTGAACGACCAGCTCTACCTCAGACCGGGGCGGTACGAGCTTCTCGCGTTCGTCAACGGGCCGTCTGGGCTCAGCACTTACGAAAGCCAGCTGCTGAACACCGGTTCCCCCCCATGGATCCCGCTGGACGGGTGCACAGAGCTCTCCACCGTCACCGCCTCGCAGTTCGTCATGAACACGAACCTGGACGGCCCGAGCTCGACGTGGCCCAGTTTCCTGATCACGATGTTCGATTACAATGGGATAGACAATTTCACGATCACCCGCATCCCCACCACGGAGGCGAGGATCGACGTCAGGAGCGCGACCCAGGATGAAAGGCTGGCCGGAGTCTCCTTGAGCGCCAGCGGCCAGGGGATACAGTCGTGGGAGCAGTTCGCGAGCGGGGTGTACATCATCGGGTCAGCGTTCCCGATGAACGTGACGGTGGGGGTCGACTTCGAAGGGATCGTGCAGCAGACCTTCTCGGTCACCGTCGCGTCTCCAAACTCCGCCACGACCCTGAAGGTCCCGGTCGGGACGGTCCACGTCCTCACCTCGGCGCAGGGTGCTCCGGTGGCCAACGCGAGCGTCGTGGCGACCCCGCTCGCAGGGCAGGGCTCTGATCTCCCGACATTCCACACGAGCGACGCGGGGACCTTGACGCTCTTCCTCCCGCCCGGGGCGTACAACCTTACGGCGTCTTCTTCCGGCGGCACCTCCACCGTGAGCGTGACTGTCTCCGCTGGAGGTTCGGTGTTGGAGACCATCGACCTCGGGTCCGCGGCATTCCCATACGTCGTCTACCTGGCGGCGGCCATCCTGGCGGTGGGAGCGGCGCTGAACTTGCTCGTTTGGCGGGCCTATTTTGCGAGGAAGGCCGCCTACAGAGAGGGGAGAGTTTCGTGAGAACCCTCGGTGGGTTTAAATCCGCTACCCGGTCCTGAGCGCCTGATGGCGGGTCCCTCCGACGCTGTGATGATGATCGCCGCCGTGCCTTTCTTCGAAGGGCTCGACGAGAAGACCCGCAAGGCGATCGCCGCGGAAGGGAAAGAGGTCTCATTCAAGCCAGGCGAGATGATAGTAGGAGAGCGGGGGCTTGGCGTGGGGTTCTATCTCATCCTTGACGGCACCGCAGAAGTCCGCAAGGGCGGCAAGGTCCTGACAAAGCTGGGGAAAGGGGAGTTCTTTGGAGAGATGTCGGTCATAGACGGCCAGCCCAGGTCGGCGGACGTTGTCGCTTTGGGAGACACCCGGTGCTGGGTCCTGCCGGCGTGGAGCTTCTCGGGCCTCATAAAGGGACACCCGGAGGTGGCCATTCCCATGCTCAAGGAGCTCACGAAGCGGCTCAGGGCAGCGCAGAGCTCGCCCTCGGCCTGAAGCAGAACCTCTCTTGAGGCAACGGTGGGATCTTGAAGCTTGGGCTGAGCACCTGGTCGCTCCTCGGCATTGACGTTTACTCTGCGGTGAAATCCATCGGAGACGCGGGGATCGGATACGTAGAGCTCTGGGGAGAGTTCCCGCACGCCTACCCTGGATGGGTCGACGAGAAACGGCTGCGCGACGCGCTGTCGCCGTATGGCATGACCGTGTCGGTGCACGCCCCATTCACCGACCTCAACCCCGCGTCCCCCGACCCCGAGCTGAGGAAGGCCATCGGAAAGGCGCTGGTGAGGTCGGTAGAGATGGCGGCGAGGATAGGGGCGAGCATTATGACGGTGCACCCAGGGAGCGTGCACAGCGAAAAGCTCGTGGGAGGGTCCGCGGAGGCAGCCATAGCCACCATCAAGGGGATGGTGGAAGCCGCGGGAGGGGCGCTGTCTGTGAACGTGGAAAACCAGGCGAAGAGCACGTCCATGTACCACTACCCGCTTGGGAGCACTCTGGAGTCGCTCGAGGGGCTTCTCGCGGGCGTCGGGGGGGCGAAGTGCACGGTCGACACAGGCCACGCCCACGCGAGCGGTTTGGACCCGAAGGAGGTCTTGGACAGGCTCGGGGCCAAGGTGACCGAAGCCCACCTGAGCGACAACTCAGGGACGGCTGACGACCACCTGATCCCAGGCCAGGGGAGCGCTCCGCTGGAGGGATTCATGAAAAGAGTCGCGGGGACAGACGCGCTCGTCTGCCTTGAGCTCAACCCGCACGTCTATGGGGAGCGGGAAGTGTTGTGGGGGTTCGAGGCCACCAGGGCGAAGTTCGACCGGCTGCGCTGACGGGCATTCGCAGACCGGGCAACATCTAAATAGACTTCCCGGGCGCCGATGAAAGAAAATGGCCCAGTTCGCCAGGATAAAGCTCACCAGCACCAACCTCCCGGAGCTCGAGAAGGTCGCCAGCGACATCAGGGAGATCGCGGACAAGACAGGGGTCAAGGTCCGGGGCCCTCAGCCGCTCCCTACGAAGAAGCTGAAGATCACGACCAGGAAGGCGCCGACGGGCGAGGGGAGCCATACCTTCGACCACTGGCAGCTCAGGGTCCACAGGAGGATCCTAGACGTTCAGCCTGACGACAGGACCATGAGGCAGATCACGAAGCTGAGGATCCCTGAAGACGTGAAGGTAGAGCTGATACTTACTTCTTAGGTCGACCTCCCAGAAGCGACGTTTACCATCCAGTTCACGCCGAACTTGTCCGTAAGCTGACCGAAGACGTCTCCCCAGAACTGCTTTGCAAGCGGCAAGTCGACCCGGCCGTCCTTCGCGAGTTCATTGAATATCTTGGTGAGCCTGGCGCTGTCAGAACCTGAGAGGCTCATGTGTATGTTGTCCCCGAACTTCGCCTGCGCGGTTGGCATGGAGTCGCTGGCCATGAACGTCACTCCTTCAGCCTTGAGGACCGCGTGTATGATCAGATCCTCCTGGTCAGGGGACTGGGCCATCTTCGACTCGCCGAACGTCGTCATCTTCAACTCGCCCCCGAGCACAGACTGGTAGAATTTCATCGCCTCGCGGGCGTTCCCGTTGAAGGTAAGGTAGGGAGAGAGCAGGTTGTCCATGACGGCAGAGAAGCACCGCCCCATATAAGAGGGACGAGGTCCGGACCCGACTTCAGGCCTGAGGCTGGGCTTTCACCCAGTCAATCGTCCTCTGGAGCCCCTGCTCCAGCGTCAGCTCGTGCCTGTAGTCAAGCACGGTCTTCACCCGTTCGAGCGAAGGATAGCTGATCTGAGGCTCCGCCTCGAGGGCGGTCCTCGGGGGCGCGAGCACCAGCTTGGACTTCGAACCGGTGAGCTCTTTGATCTTCTCGGCCAGTTCCTTGACCGACACGGGCCCTTCGCCTCCGAAGTTGAACGCCTTCCCCAGGGCCCTGTCGTCGCTCAGTATCGTCAGGGCGAGCTTCGCGAAGTTGATTGCGTGAGTCGGAGACGTCGTGTCCCTCCCGCCGTTGAACAGGGTGAGGGGCTCGTCTTTGAGGCACGCCCTGATGAACCTGATCGTCGCCCTGGAGGGCTGGTCGTGCTCGCCGAAGAGGAGCCAGCTCCGGGTCAGGGACACGGGCAACGCCTTTGTCTTGAAGAAGCTCATGGCCATGTTCTCAAGTATGACCTTCGAGTAGTCGTAAGGGACCCTCGGGTCGAAGGGGGTCGCTTCGGTCACCGGGTTGGTCTTCGGCGCCCCGTAGACGTTCGCGGAGGAAGTGCAGAGGATCCTGGACACCTTTTTGCGATGGGCGAGCTCGAGCACGTTCAGGCTCCCCATGCAGTTCACGTCGAAGCAGAGCCTGGGGTCTTCCACAGTCTTCTTGATCTCTGTTATCGCCGCCATGTGGACCACGGCGTCGAAGTC
>JAKAPN010000305.1 GCA_021822995.1 archaeon | reverse complement strand
GCAGCAGCATGAAGAACGCACCAAGCACAAGTATGTGGGTCGCCGAAAGGTACCAAGCCGTCGAGGTCGCCAGGAGGTTGTTGGTTACGTATGGGTTGTTGGTCCCAGTGATTAGGGCGACTCCGAAGAAGACCATAATCAAAGTGGGCTCGGCCAAGGCGGAAAATGAGGCGCTCCTGCTTGCGCCAAGGGCTGTGTAATTAGTATGGGCGTCGATAGCGGCGATGATTCCCACGATTCCAGCGAGGCCGAACATCAGCGCCCCTCCCAGCAGGTCGAGAAGTATGCCGTACGGGAGGGGATAAGGAGTCACAATAGGGATGACCAGAGAGATGATGATGTAGGCAGTAAAGGATAGGAAGGGGGCTAGAACGAAGAAGCTGGACGCCCTCTCGGGCACGACCACCTCCTTCCTGAAGAGCTTCACGAGGTCATAGTAGGGCTGAAGCAGCGGCGGGCCGTGTTTGGATTCTATTATCGCCTTCAGCCTGTTTATGATTCCAGCTACCAGAGGGGAGAGGAAGAGAGCCGTGCCAACTTGGATGACGTTTATGATCTGAAGTGTGAGCTGGTCTGTCAAAGTGCCATCATTCCAATAGAGGGTGTTCGAATTTTATGCCTGATACACAGGACTTGCGGTGCCTCCCGGG
Source organism: archaeon (assembly GCA_021822995.1). Taxonomy (GTDB): domain Archaea; phylum Thermoproteota; class Nitrososphaeria; order Nitrososphaerales; family Gagatemarchaeaceae; genus UBA183. Next base: position 1,853 of record JAKAPN010000305.1, on the reverse strand, counting down.
CGTCTGTAATTAAATGTAACTGTTGTTACATTTCCAAGATGGACTGGGCGGCGAGTCGATTACTTGTTGATTCCGAGGGGCTGTGCTTTCTCCGCGAAGCTAGCCAGTGCCTTCTTGCATCTTGACAGAATCTTATCGACCTTGGAAGCGTCCTCGTCACGTCCATACCCCTTCTCTTTCACGTCCTTGTACCACCTTTCGAGTGCTTCGAGGCTCTGTTCGAGTTCATCTGTCTCTTCGTAGGTGGTTTTCTTGTTTGTGAGGTTCTCGCTTATCTCATCCAGGAATTCCTGGCATTCTTCGTAGATCTCGTCGTACTGCTTCCGCCTATCCTCTTGGAACAGCTTTGAGAGTACGGCTTCGTCCGGCATTTCCAGTGCATTGGCAGCCATTACCAGAATCGTTCCATGCTTCTTGAATTCGGATCTGAACTGTCCAATCTCCTTTCTGACCCGAGGTGTGTTAGGCAGGATGCAGAGAGAAACGGGCGGATAGAGGGCACCAAGCTTCTTGAGGTTCCTCCACGCCCTCACCCTCAACTTCGAAGGTTCGTTCGGAAGGTCGTAGGCAACTACGACCCACCTGTCAGCCGACGACTCGCTCATGAGATGAATCCGAGACCAACTTGTCGATTTAAGCCTACCATGTGCTGCTGACCTGTTACCTGCCTCCAGTGCGGAGACCGTTCGCAAGTTGTTCGAAGATGGATCTCTCATCGCCTATGAGTTGTCTCAGCTCCGACACCACGAGTTCAACATCATAGTCCACCCTTTCAAGTTGAACTTCCCTTGTGGATGTGTCAAGGACAGCGTAAGACGCCCTGGGGTCTCCATCCTTCGGCATTCCTACGCTCCCTGGGTTAACAATCCATCGAGTCCCATCTTTGATTTCGTACGGCACGTGCGTGTGCCCCAGCAAGAGCAGATTCACCCCTTCGACCTCAAGACCGGCAGCCTCCTCCTTCGTGATGTACCTGTAGAGCTCGTCCCCGGGGGCTGCGTGCAGAGCCCTGACCCTCAAGTCTCCGTATGCAAGGTCGAGGGTCTTCTCCGCTCGTCCAAGCATCTGCAAGGCCCTCCTCGGCGTCCTCTGAAAGGTAATCCTTTCCCTGGTTCTTACGGCCGCCTCATGCGTCCTCGGACTGCTCCTGCAGTCCAGACCGAAAGCGGCAGCTACGTCGTGATTGCCCACCACTCGCTTCGCCCTCATCCTCTTCAGCCTAGAGTAGACCTCAAATGGCGATGGTCCGTAGTCTACGACATCGCCCAAGAAAATCACGTCGTCGTATCTGGCCCTTTCAAGGACAGCATCTAGCGCTGAAAAGTTGGAGTGAATGTCTGAGATGAGAAGGACCTTCAATTTTGTCCGGAATCGCCCGAAAGCGGCAATTATATATTCCCTATGTAACCACCGTTACAGTCGACAGACTTGCTTCGAAAGGGAAAGAGGAAAGCGTCCGCCGAAATCGTGGAGTTTTCGGTCGGCAGTGAGGACTACAAGCGCTTCGAGCAGTTCGCCGTCGCCCACCGCCTCACTCAGGACGACGCACTGCGAGCCGTCCTGATTGAGGGAATCAATCGATACTGGCCACAACAGCTCGCCTACATGGAGAAAGACTACTCCGAACTGGAGAAAAAGTTCAAAGAATGCAGTAGAGACAATGAGGTCCTCAGGAAGATCTATTCTCAGAACCACGAGCTTGGGAAGCTCTTGGAAGCCGAGAAAAAAGAAGGGAGGGGTAAGTGAATGTTCAATAGACCATGTGCATAATTACCATCGTCCCCGGTCAGCTCCCTGATACCACCTCCCGTCCTTTCCTCTCTGCCTGCCTTCCCGCCTACCTTCCGAGTATC
>JAKAPN010000304.1:1366-2512 GCA_021822995.1 archaeon | reverse complement strand
ACTTCGAGGACCCCGAGGGGCCTGTGGCTGTGACAGAGACCCGGCCGTCATAGGTGAAGTTGACCGGCACCCCCGCCAGCGGCCCCGAGTAGGACGACGCCGTTACCGTGTACGTTACCGGCCCGACGACTGGAGAGAAGAACGAAGCGACCGTCTCGGCGGACGCCACCGCACCCTCCATGACCGCGGTGACGTTGGCCACACCAGTCCCTCCCGCAGTGAGCGTGCCGATTCCATACCCCAGAGCCGTGGCCTCAACGCTCGCCGGGACCGTGATGTTGAGGTCAGAGGAGGACACATAGACAGCCACGGGCCCGTATGGGACGGGCTCCCCTCCGTAGTAGAAGCCGACTGCGAAGGTGTACTGCTCCCCAGCCCTGACCTTCGGCGGAAGCGATATCCCCAGCGACGGCTTGAAAGGCGCCACCACGGTCACGGTCAGAGGGACGGAGGTCAGGCCGGGTGCCAGCGCGGTGATCTCCGCGGTCCCTGTGGCGTTCGCGTATACTTCGAAGGTCGCGCTGTCTGAGCCGCCGGTGGAGACCTGAGAGGCCGAGAGGCTTACGACGCTTGAGTTGCTCGAGAAGAGTCCGAGGGTGGCGGTCCCGGCCGCGGGCGCGAAGGTGCCGTTGAAGAGGGAGACAGAGAGGTATCCGTAGCTTCCTGCTGCCATGCTCGCCCCCTGGGGCCCGACCAGGGCCTCCTCGGCGGTGGAACCCTGCGGCGACAGGGGGACCGAAGTCTGGGCGGCAGTGAACTCTTGTGCTGCCGCTGTCATGGTTACGAAAGGCGAGGTCGGAACGGAGATGCCCGGAGGTATCGTGACAGCGACGTATGCGGCCGATTCCCCTGGCTGGACCTCGACAGTCTGCTGCGGGATCCCCGGCAGGGAGGTTGTGATGGAGACCTGGACGGCGGCCGGTGCTTCGTAGGGCTGCCCCGCGGCAAGGAGCCCGACCATAAGGTGCAGCAGGTCCCCCGGCGCGGCAGGGCTGTTCAGGGGGACGAGTTGGAGCGCGAAGTCGCTGAAGACCGACGTGGAGACGTTGATGGAGCCTGAAGTGAACCCGCCGCCGGTCGCGGTCAGGGTGGCGGAGCCCTCGATTCCTGCTTTCAACTGGGCTTCCGCGTGGGACTTGCCGAAGG
>JAKAPN010000304.1:0-1356 GCA_021822995.1 archaeon | reverse complement strand
TGAGCCTTGAACCAAACATCAGTCTGCTGAACGCATACGGTCGCCACCGACGGGTCGGAGGAGAAGAGGCTGACCGTGAGGTTCGCCCTCGCGGGAGAGGGGTCACCGTTGGCGTCTGCCAGCTGGACGACCACCACGCCGGAACCTCCCGGAGGCAGTTCGGCCGGAACCGGGGTGAGCACGATCGAGGTCGGGGCGAGAAGGCTGCCGGGACTTTGCGCGTAGGAGGTCCGCACGCCGAGGCAGGTTGTGGACAGTGAAATCAGGACGATCAGGGCGAGGGCAGGAAGGCTGCGCTTCACGTTCACGGAGGACGCCTCCGGTTTTAAGGCGGGCCGGCCTTCGGAAGTGTGCTCAGGGCATCCGCGGGCAGGGTCTACTTCGGGGTCCTCGCCCTCGCTTCGACCGTCGTCCTCGTGCTCTCGGTCCGGGACATCACCCCCCTCTCGGGGGCCTATTCCGGCCTTGCGCTCGGGCTCGTGCTCGGAGATGCGGTCCTGCTTGTCGGGTTTTCGGGCCTCCTGTTCCTGCTGCGCGCGGACTTTGACAGCAGGGTCAGGCTGGCGGCAATCCTCGAAGCCCTTGGGCGCGGAAGCATCATCCGTGTGAGGAGGGTCAGGGAGGACAGGGCCGTCCGGATTGCGAGGAGCGTCCCCCTGCTGAACAGGCTAGCGGAACGGGTGGAGCGGGGCATCAGGGGAGACGTGGTGAAGGGAGGGATGCAGCTCGACCCCTACGCGTTCGCCGCGAGGTACTCGTTCTACTCTGTGGTGCTCGCCGCGGTCTTCGTTCCCGTCTCTCTCGCTCTCTCGGTCCTCGTCAGCCCCACTCTCCTCGCCCTGATGATGATCCCCGCGATAATCCTCTACACGCCTTCCCTGAGCGCCAAGAACAGGGTGTCGGAGAGGAAGACCAACGTCAGGGACGAGCTGCCGTTCTTCGCCCTCCTCGCTTCAATCACGCAGTCCTCAGGACGGTCTTTGGTCGACGCCTTCAGGGGGACGGTCGGGAAGCGCATCCTCCCCGCAATGGAGGTAGAGGCGAGGCTCCTGCAGAAGAGCATAGGCTTCGGGAAGGACGTCGCAGGCGCCCTGGACGACCTTGCTTCGACTCACCCCGACGACTCCTTCAAGCACTTCCTCTACGGCTACACGGGGGTCCTCAAGTCGGGCGGGGACGTAGTCCTCTACCTCTCCGACAGGACCAGGGAGTACCTGGCCTCGATGAGGTTCAGGTGGCAGAGCTACGCGGAGAAGGTGGGGACCATCGGGGAGATGCTGATCATTGTGTTCGTCCTCCTGCCGCTCCTTCTGGTCGTGGGGGCGATCACGATGCCTCCCGAGATGGTGGCCGAAA
>JAKAPN010000303.1 GCA_021822995.1 archaeon | reverse complement strand
ATCTACGTCCCCTGCCATCACGACAAAGTGCTTGAGAACTGCCGTCACGTCCTCTTTGCTTCTGCCGGCGCCGGCGGCCGCCCGTCGGGCAATCTCGAGTTTGGTCTGGGCCTGTGCCGGACCGGTACAATGGATGTTAATGACATCCGCGTATCTTCCGGCCAACTCAAGAAGCCGTCTTGACCTTCGCTCTCCGACCCAGATTTGCGGTAGCTCTTCAGCGAAGTTGAGGGTCGCACCGTTCAGCTCGTAGGACTTGCCCCGAAACGAAAAACCTCCCCTGTTCTTGCTCAGACCGTTGATGACTGCGAGCGCCTCTTCGAAGGCGTCAAGTCGTTCGGCCTTTGTAACGTACCTGAAACCATTCGACGAGTACTCGGTTTCTGTACCACTGCCTACCCCTAGGCAGAGGAATGACCGTCTGCCGCTGAGAACATCCAGTGAGAGCGCTTCGTTGGCTAGCACCACGGGGTGCCTGACGGTGGTGCTCGCGGCCATGGTCCCAAGCCTGATCCGCGAAGTCACCGCCGCGAGCATCGTAAGCGCCACGAATGGGTCAGGTCGACCGTTTGGTTTCCCGGGGAGAGAGTAGTGCTCGCCTATTCCGACGCCGAAGTATCCCAATTCTTCCGCACGTCTCACGGTCTTCGACAACACAGCAAAGTCACTAGTATCGACAACTAGCGGAAGATAGTACCTTGCCCTCAAAGATGTCTCATCACGCATCCAGGATGTTCTTGGCTACCTTCGAGGCGCCCATAGCTCCATGATATTTCCCGCCGGGTCCGAGAAGTATGTGCTCCACGACCGTCGAGAGCCGTGCCAGCCTCTCGAGTTCTCAATCTTGGGGCTGCACTTTGCCCCTATGCCCTCTAGGAATCGAATGCACGCGTCCAACTGGTCAGGCGGAACCTCGAAGGCTACGTGCAATGGGACCCTGATCATCTCGTCACCGTTACCGTTCATGAACCCCCTGTCTTTATGGGCAAAGCCGAAGTATTGTTCGCCCACGTCGGCGAAATGAATTCGTTTCTTGTTAGGACGGACCGGAAAATCGAGCCCGATTTTTCTGTAGAATCTGGCGCATTCCTCGGTTTCTGTGGTGAGGAAGGCCACCTCAGCAACCCGCACTAAAGGCAGTTTCTTCAATGGAGACGCTGTTGAATCGTGGTTCTGGCTTCCAAAAAAGCCTTGCCGCCCCCTTAACACACTGAGAAGACGTTCACCCTGAAGTTGCGTATCCAATACAGAGCTGTTGACCGCTGCGTGCATGCAGTTGATAGCCGTCCGCTCTCTAGGCCGGAGTTTCACGGGATCCTCGGTTTCCAGTCCCACCGCCCGACCCTTCCAACTCCTTCAGCGCGTCGACCAGGAGTCTGACGTCCCTGTCTTCGTTGTAAAGATACAACGACGCTCGGCTCGTCGAAAGTTCCGGGACGCCCAGCCTTCTTAGAAGGGGATGGGCTTCGTGACCCCCCGATCTGATCAGGACCTTGTGACCTGGCACCCGCTCGTCCATCCAATGTGCTATTCTGTCCCCTTCAATCGGATTCCCCTCCTTGTCTCTCATCCTGAACGACACCAGTGCGGCATGCTTGCCCGCCTCGTAGACCTGGGGCCCTACAATCTCCAAGCCATCGACCTCAGACAGCTTTGACATCATGAGCCGCGTAAGCAGGTCTTCGTGGCGCTCTACAGTTTCCATTCCGATGCGGTCGAGATAGTCAACTGCCGCCCCTGCGCCGATTATCCCGGCGAAGTTCTGAAGCCCTGGTTCGAAGCGGTCCGGCGGGCCCCTGAAACTGGGAACCACCGTCGGTCCTCCCTGACCGCTGGCGATTGAAACACCGTCGACAGTCTCTCCGCCCACTATCACAGCAGGCATCTCCTCCAGAAGCTCCTTGACGCCGAACAGGACCCCCGTCCCCGAGGGCCCGCACATCTTGTGTACCGAGAAGGTCAGGAAGTCCATCTTGGAAGCGGCCACGTCCACATGATGGTGTGGCACGTACTGTGCTCCGTCCACCAGAGCCAGAGACCCGTTGTCATGCACTATCTTCACCAGCGCTTCGATGGGGTTGATGATCCCCGTGATGTTCGATGCCCACACCACTGAGACGAGCTTCGTCCTCCTGGTGAGGAAGTCTTGGAACTTCTGCAGGTCGATTTCGCCTCTGCTGTCCACGGGGAAGATCCTGTGGTGCACTCCCTTCTCTCGTTCCAGCTCCCAGAAGGGCAGGAGGCCGCTGTGATGTTCTGCATCGGTGGTCACGACGTTGTCTCCCTTCCCTATCCTGATTCCCGGGGAGCAGTGGCGGCTGCTCAGGCTCATGGCCACCAGGTTCATCCCATACGTGGTGTTGGGCTGCCAAATCACTCCCGGCTCGTCTGCGCCGATGAAACTTGCCATCTTCACCCTTGCTTCCGACACGAGGAACTGCGTCCTAGCCGCGAGGGCGTTCGACGAGGCGAACAGACCGGTGCAGCTGCCGAGGTCGTTGTAGTAACCCCCG
>JAKAPN010000302.1 GCA_021822995.1 archaeon | reverse complement strand
ATCACGTAGGAGTAGGAGAAGATCCTGTTCCTCGACCCGCCGTCGGTGAGGTCGGCCAGGAGGGCGTTCCAGACGGAGACGGTGGCCCCCTCCGCCAGGCCGAGGACCGCCGAGGCGACGATGAGTGCGGCGAAGTCCAGGGTGAGGGCGTAGATCATGAGCCCGACGGAGCCGGCGAGGGTGGCGAGGACGAGTATCGCCTTCCGGCCGTAGACGTCGGAGACTATGCCGAGGGGGATGGAGGTGACGACGGCCAGGGCGCCCTGGGCCGTGATCAGCAGGCCCACCTGGAAGGGGGAGAACCCCACGGTGGGGAGCCAGGCGCTTATCACGACCTGGAGGAACCCTACGGCGAGGAAGACCGGGGCGAGGGAGACGATGAGGAGGAGCGCCTTCCGAGTGTCGTTGGTGCGGGAGGGCGGTCGAGCGGAAGCCAGGAGGGCGCTCGACCCCCCGCTCTACTTGTGCTTTGGGCCGCGACGACGGCGCGGGGGAGGGGGCGCCGCGAAGGTGTGCGATGCCTATCGAGGTCGATATCGAGGTAGATACTGGCCCTAGACGCCTTCAGTAGGGTTTTTATCCCCGCCGGGGGAGGTTTCTTCCGTCCAGTGGGGCAATCAGAACAGCCCGCCGCCTGAAACGACGGAGACGCTCCGTAAAATCGGAGCCGGACACTTTTCGCTTATCAGAAGAAAGAGCCGCGGCTCTGAACCGACTTTGGGGGCGCTCAGCAGGAGGCCGTGGGGTTGATCATCAGCTCGAGGGCGAGGGCGGCGAGAGCTGTGGTCTCGGTGTTCACCCCGGACGTGGGGGTGAGCCTCTGGGAGCCGATGGACACGGAGCTGGGTGCGTAGCTGGTGTAGAACCCGCCGGTCGAGTTGTCCTGCATGTGGAGCAGCGTAGTCTGCGCCGCGGCGAGGTCGGTCGCGGACCGCTGGACGCCGAGGCAGTAGGTGGCGTAGACGTAGAGCGCCAGCTTGTAGGTCTGATAGGAGTTCCCCGCCAGATCGGTGAGCGCCGTGCCGTTGTTCTGCAGGTCGACGATGCCGTAGCCCTGGTAGTCGGCTGCTCCCTGCGAGTAGGTCGAATTCGCGAGCGCCGCGTCCCCTGCGCGGTGGTAGTGGACCGCCTGGAGGAAGAGCAGGTCGGCGTAGTTCTGGCTGGCGCAGGACGGAGACTGGTCGTTGGCCGTCGTCCTCAGGACCGCGGAGCCGTTGCCCGCGCTCCCCTGGCCGGGGCCGGACCATGATATCGTGTAGTCGGCCGAGCACGCGAAGTAGGCGGCCGTGGAGTTGAGGGCGGAGTACTGGTTCTGGGCGACTGCGGGCGGGACGGTCGTCAGGTACCCGCCGAGGGCTTCGCGCAGCACCAGGCCGAAGTCGGCGGTGGACTGGTTCCCCTGGGAGTACCTCCCGAGCGCGAGGCTGACGAGGTAGTTGTCGGAGTAGAGCCAGTAGGTGTGCCCCCCGGGGGTCTCGGGGACCAGCCCCAGGGTGGTGTTGTAGTTCCTCGCGAAGTAGTCGACCGCCCTGTCGAGGGCGACCTGGTCCCTGGACTTCGGCCCATGCGAGACTGGGAGGAGCCCCGCGATGACGATGATGACGAGGAGCCCCAGGGGGACGACGTACTTCCACCTCGTGTACCAGCGCTGCGGCCGCTCCTCCACGTTCAAGGCTGCCACCCCCGCAGGCAGGTTGCTCTTAAGCGGGCTACGGTATCTTCTTCCTGACCCTCAGGGTGGTCCTGGCGAGCTCGGTGACCTTCCTGTCGTGGGTGGTCACGAAGATCGTCTTCCCCTTCGTCATGTTGTCCCCCCTGAGGAGGCCGAGCACGACCTCCGACATCAGGGGGTCCAGGGCCTCGGTCGGCTCGTCCAGGAGGAGTATCGGGGGGTCGTTGACCAGGGCCCGGGCGAAAGAGACCATCTGGCGCTCGCCTACGCTGAGCGTCCCCGCGAGCCTCGAAGCTTCGCCGCTGATGCCGACCTTGGCCATGGCTGCCCCGGCCTTCTGGCGGCGCGCGTCCTTGTCGACGCCGAGGAAGTAGAGCGGGAGCTCCACGTTCTCCGCTACAGTGAGCTCGGGGATGACAGTCTGGACCTGGGGGACGAGGCCGATGTTGGCCGCCCTGAAAGCAGCCAGCCCGTCGTCGTCCATCTTGGTGAGGTCCTGCCCCTTCACCACGATGGTCCCTCCGCTGGGCCTCTCGAGCCCGGCGAGCATGTTCAGCATGGTGGTCTTCCCGCTCCCTATGGGCCCCGACAGTGCGACGAAGGTCCCCTTCAGGAGCTGGAAGTGGAGGTCGGAGTAGACCTCGGCCTCGCCGTAGGACTTGCGCACGTGCTTCAGGACCACGGAGAAGCGGTCCTGGGCCGCCGGCTGCTGCGGCGTGAGCGCGGCTAGCTGCGCCAGGTGGATCTCCCCCCTAGGAACGCGCCCGCTGCGACCGCGCCTGCGGAAGCGGCGACGGCGGCGACCACGAGCACGATGGACTGGGCCCCGAACGCGCCCCCTGCGAGCGCGGAGCC
>JAKAPN010000301.1 GCA_021822995.1 archaeon | reverse complement strand
TACCACAGGGACGATAGCAGGCCAGGCGATAATGGACGGATTGCTGGGGACAAAGGTGAACGTCTACATGAGAAGGTTCGTGACGAGGTTCATCAACGTCTTCCCCACTGTGGGCGCGATTCTCCTAGGGCTCAGCCCGCTGAGCCTTCTTGTCTACAGCCAGGTGACCCTGAGCATAATGATACCGCTCCCCATGGTGCCCCTGATCTACTACACTGCCAAACGAGAGTTGATGGGAGAGTTCGTCAACCGGCGCGTGACCACCGCTGTGGCGATAACCATGGCGGTGACGATTGTCGCCCTTAATGCGTACCTAGCTCTCACTCTTTGAAGCCGCTTCCATGGCGGCCCTTTGCCTGCCAACCTCGCCAAGCTCGAAGGGAAAAACCACCCACTCCGAGACGGTCTCGAGGAAGTAGTCGGGCTCGACAGTGCTCCAAGGCTTCCTGAATAAGACCGCAGTCTCGAGCGACTTGGGGTTCTGGTCGCTGAGGTACTTCTTCATGAATACAAGGGTATCCCCCTGGTCCACGAGGTCGTCGACCAGCAGCACGTCTTTCTCCTTGACGCCCTCCACGAGGGTGGATAGAATCCTCGGAGGCGTCCTCTTCCCGATGTCGTTGTATGACTTCACATTCACGAAGTCGATCTTGACGTCCAAATGGTCAGAAACGACCATTGCCACCGGGATACCACCCCTTGCAATCCCCACGACCAGGTCGTAATGCCTTCCCCTGGCCCTGATCTTTTCAGCCAGAGCTTCGGCCAGGTTGCCGTATTCCGACCAGCTGATGTACCTGAAGTTGGGCATCAGGAGAGCCCGACAGGGCTTCTTAGATAACTCTTAGAGAATCAATTTGCTGAAAGGTGCAAAGAAGTGGGCCGGAGCGGATTCGAACCGCTGACCTTGGCGCGACCGTGCGATTCGCCGTGTAAGGGCGACGTCCTAACCATGCTAGACGACCGGCCCGAGAGCCGCGAAACGGTGACGTGTAATAAGCATTGGAATAGCGGGGCCCCGGAATCAGATTTTAACGGGCGGTAACAGGCTGACATGGCGGGAAAAGATTGGGTAGCGTCGCAGCAAGAATAGTCTCGGTGAAGGCCAGAGAAGTCCTTGACTCGAGGGGGAACCCGTCCGTCGAGGCTGAGGTCGTCACTCGCGAATCCGTGGGGAGGGCCAGCGTCCCGTCAGGCGCCTCGAAGGGGAGGCTCGAAGCGCTTGAGCTGAGGGACGGTGACGCGAAGCGCTTCCACGGAAGGGGGGTGAGGAAGGCGGTCGCGAATGTGACGAAGGTCATTGGGCCAGGGGTGAAGGGGCTGGTGGCCGCAGACACTCGGAGAATCGATGACGCGATGATCAGTCTGGACGGTACCCCCAACAAGTCGAAGCTCGGGGCGAACGCGATCCTGGCCGTCTCGATGGCAGCCGTCCGCGCCGCGGCGAATGCGAACTCCGTCAGCTTGTTCTCCCAGCTCAGGAAGCAGCGCGCCTACACCCTTCCGGTGCCGATGATGAATGTAATCAATGGAGGCGAGCATGCGGGGAACAACCTGGCGATCCAGGAGTTTCACATCGAACCCGTTGGGGCCAAGACCTGCACGGAGGCGATCAGGATGGGAGCGGAGGTATACCACTCGCTTAAGGAAGTGCTCGTTTCGAGATACGGCAGGGTCGCCATTAACGTCGGCGACGAGGGCGGGTTCGCGCCGCCGCTCGGCCTCACTAGGGACGCTCTCAAGTCGGTACGTGAAGCCATTTCAAAGTCCGGGTACAATGAGGAGGATGTCAGGCTTGGTATCGACGCGGCGTCGTCGACCTTCTACGACGGCAAGACGGGAAGATATGCCATAGACGGCGGGTCGATGGACGAGAGAAAACTCGAAGACTTCTACTCAACCCTAAGGGACGAATTCGGGCTGCTCACGATCGAGGACCCATTCCATGAAGAGGCTTTCGCAGCGTTCGCGTCGATCACGAAGAGACTAGGCGCCAGTTCGAAGGTCATCGGCGACGACATTTACGTGACCAACGTCGGCAGGATGAGGACAGGGATAAGGAAGAAAGCGACCAACGCGGTGCTCATAAAACTGAACCAGATCGGATCGGTGTCCGAGACCGAAGATTCGATTGAGCTAGCGAAGAAGGCCGGCTGGAGCATAACGGTGTCTCACCGGTCTGGGGAGACAGAGGACCCTTTCATCGCGCACATGGCCACTGCGTTCGGCTCGGACTTCGTCAAGACCGGTGCCCCTGCGAGGGGAGAGAGAACAGCGAAGTACAACGAACTGATGAGGATCGAAGAAGAGCTCGGCTCCCGAGCTCGGTTCGCCGGAAGGCGCTTCTGAACCACGGGCGAGGGGAGTAACCGTAGGTGCTCCGTCTACACGTGAAGAGGCGCACGGGGAGGACCGCTGGGCATTGAGAAACGGCATGGCGGGAGGCAAGCCGAAGCGCTTCGCCGTCTTGAGAAACAAGGACTTCGCCCGCCTCTTCTCGGCTGGAGCTACTTCGATTGCCGGATTCGCCATA
>JAKAPN010000300.1 GCA_021822995.1 archaeon | reverse complement strand
CCGACCTTTTTAAATCCGGTCTCGCGCGCGCTTCAGGGAGCCGTCATGGTCGTTGCCAGAGCCGCGCCGCGGGCAGGGTTTTTGAAGTCCTGCAGGTCACCTCCGAGAACAGGTCGGCCTGCCTCTGATCACCGTCTCAACAGCCGCGGGGCTGGATGAATGAAGAACAGCAGGAGGTCCCGCCGCAAGGGGACCCTGGCGTTCCTGATACCGATGGTCGTCTTCGTGGTGATCGTCATCTTCGCCATCGCTTACGCCTTCGGCCCCCAGCAGGGGACGATCGTGATCAGGGCCGTCTATGGCACCGAGGAGCTCCACGTCACCGCGACGCTCAACGGACAGCAGGTGCAGACCCCCTACAACGCGACGGTCACGCAGGGGTACTACAACGTGGTCTTTCCGCCGCTCCAGTGGTACGTCGCGCCGCCGGCTCACGCCCTCACCCTGGGGTCCGGGAAGACTGCCTACGCGGTGGGGGTATACACCGCAGCGAAGGTCGCAGTAGGCGTCACCCCGGGAGGGTTCAACCAGACCGCCGTCGGCGCGCTCCACGGAGTCACTCCCGTTGCTTGGGTGAACACTGGTACGCAAGACGTGGTCGTGGTCGTTTCGGGCGTCGGGAGCGTCGACCTCGTCCCTGGACAGTCCCATTCGGTCGTCTTCGCCGCGGCAGGGGTCTATGGGTTCCACATCCTCGACACGTCCATAACGGGTACCGTAACGGTCTACTGAGATCGAAGGGTCCCCGCAGCGCGAAGCGCAGGGTTCCAGGTTCATGACCGGTCCCACACCGGCCAACGGTGAAATAGGAGTGAGGAGGCGGCTGAAAACCGTGAGGGTAGCCGTACTCATCCCGGCCTACAACGAAGAGGGGAGCATAGCCAAGGTCGTGATCCAGTCGCTCGCTCACTCGGACCACGTCATAGTATGCGACGACGGCTCGACCGACATGACGGCCAAGATCGCGGAGCGGCTTGGGGCCACGGTGGTCAAGCACGCTCGCAACATGGGTTACGGGGCGAGCCTCTCGTCGCTCTTCCAGAGCGCCATGGACCTCGACGTGGACGCGTTCGTCACGCTGGACGCGGACGGCCAGCACGACCCCGCCGAAGTCCCGGAGATCGTCGGGCCGGTCATCGACGGAGCTGCGGACATCGCGATAGGTTCGCGGTTCCTCGGAAAGGGGAGCAAGGTGCCGGGCTACAGGGGGATCGGGATAAGGGCGATAACCAACGTTTCCAACCGGCTGAACGATACCGACCTGACCGACGCCCAGTCGGGCTTCCGCGCATACAGCAGGAAGGCGCTCGGAGCCGTCGCTCCGTCCGACCTGGGAATGGGCGCGAGCACTGAAATCCTGCTGAAGGCAAGCAGGGCAGGGCTAAGGATAGTCGAGGTCCCGGTCGGGGTCTCGTATCCGCCCGAGGGGTCGAGCCGCAACCCCTTCTTCCACGGCGGCGAAGTGTTGTTCTCTTCGATAAAGCACATCTCGATCCTTCATCCGCTCCTCGTCTACGGGGTCCCGGGTTTCGCGCTCCTGCTCTACGGGACCTACCTGGGGACCAACGCCCTTCGCATCTACCAGGAGGCGCACAGGGTGGTCACCGGCACCACCCTGATAGCAATGGGCTCTATCCTGGTCGGCCTGATACTCTGCATCACGGCACTCATCCTCTGGATTATGATCACGTTGATCCGCGACCCGCAGTACAGGAACGACTGGTCTGCCGGCAGCCGGGCGAAGGTTGCTTCTGCGCCCGCAGGCTCTCCTCTCGCCCTCGAGCTGCCTTAGCTCGCGTCCAGTGCCTTCAGATAGATACCTACGACCTTCTTCGCGACGTCGTCCCACCCCCAACCCGCGGCGAGGCTCCTGCCGTTCTCCCCCATCCCCTTCGCCATCCGGCCGTCAGACAGGATTCTCAGCATCGCAGCCGCAAGCGCCCGGGCGTCGCCGGGGGGGACAAGCGCGCCGTTCCAGCCGTCTCTCACGAGGCCGAGGACCCCCGACCCCGGGGCCCTGGCCGCGACGACCGGGAGCCCTGCCGCCATCGCCTCTTTCAGCGCCAGTCCCTCGCCCTCCGTCACGCTCGGGAGGACGAAGAGCGAGCTCTCCGCATACAGCCGGGCCACCTCCAGGTTCGAAGTTACGGTGCCTGTGAACCGCACGCGCCCTCGAGGGAGGGACGCAGCTCTCGTTTCGAGCGCTCTCCTCTCCGGCCCTTCGCCAACCACCACCAGCCTCGCCTCCGGGAGGCTGCCTGCGACATCCTGGAACGCGGCGAGGAGCACTTCGACGCGCTTGTAAGCGACCAACCTCCCGACATAGAGGACCTGGCCTGCCCGCCTTCCTGGCCCGCCCTTTCCGAGGAGTTCGGCGTCCACTCCGTTCGGGATCACCTCGGGTCTTCCGCCGACGTGCGGAGCTACCTTCGCCGCGGCCTGCTCAGAGACCGAGATGACGGGCCCCTTCGCGAGCCGCGCTGACGCCACAGTCGCGACGTACCCCAGCCGACCCCACGCCCTCGAGCCGGAATACTCTG
>JAKAPN010000299.1 GCA_021822995.1 archaeon | reverse complement strand
CAGCGGCTGAAAGAATCTCTCTTGCGCCGTGAAACGCACCAGGCTCGGCCCCCGTCAGCCTACAGTAGGAATCCCCTGTGATACCCCTCCGCCTTCTCTTTTTGCACCGCTGAGCATCTCCGTACCGCCCCGACCTAATCTGGTGGAGTCTTCTCCGACCGTCTATTTACTACTACTCACGAGAACATTACGCCAGTTACGAGTTTGGCTTGGTACCGATGGCATTCTCGTAGCTGGCTTGTCAGTCGACGACTCGGATATCACGGCCCCCACCCCAATGCCAAAGAATGCGCCGCCGAAGGCCGTCAGGAAGACGAAAGCGGCAGGGGCGCTCACACCCCAAGCGAGCTTGCCAAGACTCTGGGAATATCCGTCCCTGGTGCCAGTCAGGCGCTCCAGAAGCTGGCCAGCAAAGGAAAGCTCTACCTTGGTCTGTCTCGTAATGAGAAGCAAGCATTTACCGAGCCTAGCCTGGCTGCTCCAACTTCCTGAGCTTCTGGTCCAGCTTCGCCGCTACCTCGACGAACAGTGTTAGGGAGGCGAAGACCTCGTCCCTAGCCTGACCCTCGGGAAGCTCCTTGGCCAGGCTGAGGAGGTGTTGATACCTTTCCTCCAGCCCCCGCTTGATGAACCTCTTTTCCCACCAGACCCCGCCGCTCAGCAGGTCCTTCGACGATATCGCGAGTGTTTTCCTCTCTTCGGTTTCCAACTCCTCCCTCTCGAGCGCGGGGTTGTATTTCAGCAGGAGAGTCCTGACCATGATTAGCCGCTCCTTGACCATGCGGGCGTCCTCATCCAAGGACCTCCTGAATGTCCTCGAAACGAGATAGTTTAGCTCGAACAGGAGGTCGTAGCACCTCCCCAAAGCGATGGCCAGACGCGTGTTGCCTATGATTTCGAGGTCGCCCTCCGCCTTGAACACCGTGGTTGGTGGCGAAAGGAGAGGGGTCAGCCTGACAGGCTTTCCAGCGGCCCTGTCCAGGTGCGGTTTGACTATCCCGACTATCGTCTCCAAGTCCACACCCTCCGGCGCGAAGATGCCCAACTTGTCTTTCCGCGTCAGTTGGAACTTCACCCCCTCGATGTCTGGGTTGTCGACGGTGAAGGTCAGGCCCTGACGGGACAATTGCGCGCCTCGTTCGTAGTCGATGCCTTCCACCGAGGGCATCATGTGTACGATGAAATTGTAGGGTTGGTCCATAGAGAACCAGTACTGGGTCTTCTTGGGGACTTGCAAGCAGGAAGGGTCCCCCTCAAGGGTCCCCTATTGGTTGGTGGGCAAAACCTTGGAACTTGACAGAGAGGGAGCAGTGAAAGTAATCGCCAGTGAATCGACCGCACGGCTAGGAAGGACCCAGGTCGACATCAGGGCACTGAAGCAGTGGGTCGCCAGCAAGCTCGGGTCTTCTTCGCTTCTCAGAAGGGTCGTGGCATCCGAACCGGACCGGATTCCGGCGGAGGAACTCGTCGGGAAGGTCTGGACCTGGCTGGCGATCCTGGAGGAGGACCTGGAGGCCTAGACATGCCCGACCTGATGCCCTTCCTGATTGTCGTGCTCTCGCTGTCTGCCTACATCGTGCGCGACGTCGGAATCAACTGGGAGAACACAAAGGCGGAAGCCCATGAGACGCGGAGAAGGACCATCACCGTCTCGGCCCAGGTCGCGTTCTTCTCGCTCATACTGTACCTGATTCTCACCGAAATCTCTGGTTACACCACTTCGCCCTTCTTCGAAGAACCTGACGTCTCAATCATCTGGTTCGCCTCGGTCGTCCTGCTAATTACCGTCCTGTCGAAGCACTTTCGGGGGGCCCGTGACACGTCGAAGGTGGAGCAGGCGAACAAGCTGAAGGCGGCTGACTACATGGATCAGCAGCTGGCGGGGCGCCTGAAGCCCCTGGAGGGGGCCGTGGCGGGCGTCCAAGCAGGCGTGTCGGAGCTCTCGAAGCTGGTCAACCTGCTGGACAAGGAGCTCGAGCACCTGGATCCCTACATCCAGAGATTCGCCAATGACGTGACGGAACAGACCAAGACGGTGAAGGACCTAGCAGGCGACTTCGCCCTGAGAGAGAGGCAGTACCTGAAGGTCGCGTCTCAATACGACGAGTGGTATGACAGGCGGATGAGCGCGAACAGGGAACTGGTGGCCTTGTCCACCGGTGCCGAAACCATGCTTGAGAGGGTCGCCACCCTTGTCGACGAGATTGACGAACTCCTCGGCACCCTTGGAGTGACAGGAGACGGCATGAAGGCGCCTGGGGCGACGCCCCAGAGCGAAACGGGCGGTACCTCTCAGAACCAAGACGCTGGCCAGGCTCCAAGGCTAGCGGCGGAAGGTGATGGTCTGTCTGCCCCTGAAGGCGGCAAACTGACCAAGGAGAGAGGGATGGCCAACAGAGAAAGGGGGAACAAGGCACAGCTGAAGTTCGCCGAGGAGGTCCTCCGTGGAGCGGGGAAGCTGCTCGACAACAGCATAAAGGAAGGGACCCCGGACTACATCTTCTACGCTCCCGGGTCTCCAGAGACACGGAAGGCCAAGGCC
>JAKAPN010000298.1 GCA_021822995.1 archaeon | reverse complement strand
CTAGGACCGAGGCACTGAGCCCTGGGCTCCTCACTTGTACCCTGCTTCATACTATCACGAATCATTCGATGGACCTGAAGCCCCTCGATGGGGTGGTCACCATGCCGGTGAGCCAGGGGGTATACGATGACTTGGTAGTCATGCGCGCACAGGGAGTGACAGCAGTGGTCGATTTCGAGGATGGAGTTGTTGTCAGGGCGGCGTCTGAGTCGGAAGCTGAGATCCGGCCGGCCCAGACAGTGGTTCTACGCCTTGAGACGGGGCTCAATATCTTCGGCTCCATCTATACCACCAAGCCGCATTTCGAGGAACTGAAGCAGACTCTCCTTTCGGTGAGGCATCGCTGGTCTCACTATCTGGAGGGCCAGAAACACATCATGACCACTGGCGACGCTGTCAAATTCGACACCAGCCACTGTGACTCATGTGCGCGGATAGACATGCTGGCGACGGCCCCATGCAGGGACTGCGTCGAAGCTGGCTACTCCTGGCTGTACACCCTCAAGCCAGACCTCCTGGCAATGATGAAACTGTCGCTCTCGGCCATCGACGCGGGGGGCACCTTCACCTCTCAGGTCGACGACCGGGGGCGTCTGCAGATCCAGACTAAGACGACCACCATGACCACAGACCTATACGACATCCAAAGGCTCCTCGAGCGAGCCGTGAGAGGGGGTCGCTGAGATGCAACTCGAAGACGAGTTGGTCGCCATCGAAGTCATCGGAATCAACACGCAAGCAGCAGTGCCCGTGGTAGTCGGCAACCCCATCATAGTAGCTATCGTAATCGCCGTAGTCGGGACGATGTTCTGCTACGTGAAAGTCTGGCACCGGCACAGGAGGGCTGGAGTGTGATCGAGGTGAAGAACGCGAGCAGGCAGGTGCCTGCTAATCTCCCTTAGTCTGCTATTTTCGACGTAACTGGTTTCACTGATTTGAGTTACGTCGAAAACACGGCTTCATGACTTGCGGTGAAGCTCATCCGCCCCCGCTTTAATGCAAAATTGGTGCCCTCTTACATGTCTGTCTCTGTCAAGACCGAAGCGGTTGAGGAATCGAAGGACGACTACGTGACGATCAAGCGTTCCGACCTGGAGAGGATCCTGGCCCTCCTGCAGAAGCTGGAGGGCTCAGACTCTTCTCAACGAGCTTCCTGAGCTCGGCTATCTCGTTCCGCGTCTCCTCCTCCTGTACGGCCATCTTCGCCCTCTCCGACCGGTCCAGCGGCGAGGCGCACTTGGGGCAGAACCTCATCCCCGGGGATGCCTTGTCGCCGCACCTTGGGCAGACGACAGGAGAGAACGACGGCTTCGGCGGCTCTACAGGTTTTCCCGACGCGTACAGCTGCTGGTAGGCCTCGTCGAGGTCTCCCCCGGACAGGTGGACGTAAGTCTCCAGCATGCGGGACGACCGCGACCACCCGTACATCAGCTTCAGTTGTTGGTCGCTGAGGTGCTTCGAGTTCCGCGTGGCCGACCCATGCCTCATCATGTAAATGTGGATCCTCTCCTTCTTCACCCCCGCCAGGGCCGCGACCTGCTTAATCATCCTGCTCGCGGCGACCCAGCTGAAGGGCCGGTTGAGATGATTGCTCGAGGAGGTGAGCCAGAGAGGCGCCTCGGGGTCCTTGCGGTAGGGGTGCTTCTCCAGGTAGTTGGTCAGGTGCCTAAGGCAGGCGATGGCCCTCAGGGTCCTAGGCCCCGTCTTCCCCTTCCTGACGCGCACCAGGGCGCCGGCGTCGTCGAACTCGATGTCCCCCACCTTCAGGAGGAGGTTCTCGCTCACCCGGAGGCCCAGCTCGTGCCCGAGGGCGATGAATGCCTTGTCCCTGTCCTTGACGGCTGAGGATATCATGGACTCGGCCTCGGCGTCGGTGAGGAAGAGCGGGGTCCTCTTCTGGTCCTGCTTCACCCCCTCCTTGATCCAGCGAACCTCGTCGGGCCAGGCGGTCTCCCTCTCTGTGTCGCCGTAGCGTACGAACTTCATGAACGTCTTGATAATCATCGAAAAGTCCGACATCGTCGCGGGGGAGTAGTGCCTCCCCGTCTTCACCTTCTTTCCGTTCTTCCTAGTCCTAGCGATCTCGTAGTCAGCTAGGGCGACCATCAGCTCCTCCATGTGCCGGGTCTTCGCCTTCCGGAACGGGACGGATATGAGCTGCGCGCAACGTATCAGGTGGTTGAGATACTTCGCCTGGCGCCCAAGGCTGACCTTCTTCGCCTTTAGATGTCGGTGGAGTGAAAGGATCAGTCTCCGGTCCTCGGGACGGATCTGGGGGTCACTCTGGAGCCTCTGCAGCGCGTTCTTCACTCGGTACCCGTAGTCGTAGACCTCTTCGGGGGTCATATTCCATGGGGTTGTCTGGGTATTTAAGCCGGGATCGGACAAAAGTCGGGGATTCGACATTGTAGGAAAGAGTGCGGCCTCCGGGATTCGAACCCGGGCAAGTGGCTTGGGAAGCCACTATCCTAACCACTGGATCAAGGCCGCACTACCCGCCCCCTTGAACGGAAATGGTATAAACCAAGCACTTTATCCGTCCC
>JAKAPN010000297.1 GCA_021822995.1 archaeon | reverse complement strand
CGTCGAGTTCAAGGGGGCCCAGTCAGCGGTGGACGCCGACATCCCCGCCCAGCTCGTGAAGTACGCAGCCGAGTCAGCGAGGAGATAGCATGGTCAGGGTGGGGATCCTAGGCGCTTCCGGCTACATCGGAGGGGAGCTGCTGCGGCTCCTCCTTCAGCACCCGGACGCCGAGGTCACGGCGGCCACCTCGAGGAGACACGCCGGGGAGTATGTCTTCAGGGTCCACCCGAACCTGAGGGGGGTGACCGAGCTGAAGTTCTCCCCCGATGACGCTTCCAAGGTCGTCGAGAGTTCCGACGTGGTCTTCGCCGCCCTACCTCACGGCGAGTCCGTCAAGGCCGTCCCCCGGATAGCAGACGCGGGGCTCAGGGTCGTCGACCTGAGCGCCGACTTCCGGCTCGGCGACAAGGGGCAATACCCCGTGTGGTACGGCTACGAGCACCCCAGGCCGGACCTCCTCGAGAAGTTCGTCCTCTCGGTCCCGGAGATAAACCGCGACCAGGTCAGGGGCGCGCGCCTCGTCTCGTCCCCTGGTTGCATGGCCATCACGGCCATCCTGGCCCTCGCCCCTCTCTTCAGGGAGAGGTCCTTTGGGGTAGACAGGGACCACGTCGTGGTGGACGCCAAGGTGGGCTCGTCTGGGGCGGGGGGGAAGCCCTCCCTCGCCACGCACTTCTCTGAGAGGTACAGCGTGGTGCGTCCCTACAAGCCCGCGGGGCACAGGCACTCGGCCGAGGTCGAGCAGGTCCTCGCTGCCATGGCTGGAGAGCGGGTCAAGGTCTCCATGTCCGCCCACGCCGTGAACATGGTCAGGGGGATACTCGTCACCTCCCACGTCTTCACGGCAGGTCCGGTCAAGGCCCTGGACGTGTGGAAGGCATACCGGTCCATGTACGCGGGGAGCTACTTCGTCCGCCTCGTGAGGGACAAGCAGGGCCCATTCAAGCTCCCGGACCCCAAGCTCGTGGTGGGGTCTAACTTCTGTGACGTAGGGTTCGAGATCGAGGAGAGGACGGGCCGGCTCGTCGCGCTCTCTGCGACGGACAACCTCGTCAAGGGGGCGGCGGGAAACGCCGTCCAGTCGATGAACCTGATGCTGGGACATGACGAGAAGGAGGGGCTTACGATGGCGCCCCTGCACCCGGTGTAGCGCGTTGAGGGTCGTGGTGAAGATAGGAGGGAGCCTGATGAAGAAGGAGCCGCCCGCTGGCTTGATCCAGGACTTCGCGCGGCTCGCCCCTGAACACCAGCTCATCCTGGTCCACGGCGGGGGAGACGTCGTGACGGACTACGCCACCCGCCTGGGGAAGGAGCAGCGTTTCGTCGTTTCTCCGGAAGGGGTCAGGAGCAGGTACACCGACATGGACACTGCGGAGATCTACCAGATGGTCATGTCCGGGCTGCTCGCCAAGAGGCTGGTGCAGGCTCTCGGTCGGGAAGGGCTCAGAGGGGTTTCTATCTCGGGGAGCGACGGCGGGCTCCTCCAGGGGAAGAGGAAGTCGAAGCTCGTGGTGGTGGACGAAAGGGGGAGGAAGGTCGCCATAGAGGGAGGGTACACGGGCAAGGTCCAGGAGGTCGACCCGACCCTCCTGAACGTGTTCCTAGAGAAGGGGTACGTCCCCGTCATATCCCCGGTCGCCAGGGGAGAAGCAGGAGAGCCCCTCAACATCGACGGGGACAGGGCAGCGTCGTCCGTCGCGGCAGGGACGGGCGCAGATGCAGTGATCTTCGCCACCAACGTCGACGGCCTGATGCTCGACGGCCGGCTCGCGGAGCGCGTTTCGGCGGCCGAAGCCTCTTCCAGGCTCTCCGCCGTGGGCTACGGGATGCAAAAGAAGGTCATGGCCGCCGTAGAGGCCGTCGAAGGCGGAGTGGATGAGGCGATAATCTGCTCGGGGGTGCGGGAGTCTCCCCTGTCTCGCGCCCTGGCGCACGAGGGGTGCACGGTGATAACGCCATGACCGGACGGACCGAAAGCATAGAAGACTCGCTCGAGGTCCGCGCCTTCAACAAGTTCCCCATAGCCATAGTCAGGGGAAAGGGGTCTGTCGTCTGGGACTCCGCGGGGACGGAGTACATCGACTTCATGAGCGGCATAGGGGTGGCCCTCGTGGGGCACTGCAACGACTCGGTCCTGGCAGCCATCAGGGACCAGTCCGAGAGGCTGATCACCTGCCACGGCTCGTATTACAACGACGCCAGGGCCGACTTTGTCGAGCGCCTCGTGAGGTGCGCGCCGCGGGGGCTGGAGAGAGCCCTGCTGACCAACACGGGCACCGAGTCCGTGGAGGCGGCCATCAAGCTGGCGAGGCGCAAGACAGCGAGGAAGAAGGTCGTCTCGATGAAGGGGGGGTTCCACGGGAAGACGCTGGGGGCGCTCTCTGCCACCTGGAACAGGAAGTACAGGGACCCGTTCGGGCCCCTCCTCGGCGGGTTCGAGTTCGCGGAGTACGGAGACCCGCAGTCGTTGGACTCGGTGGTCGACGGGGACACGGCCGCTGTCCTGGCCGAGCCGATTCAGGGGGAGAGCGGGGTCATAATCCCCCCATGGCGCTTCTT
>JAKAPN010000009.1 GCA_021822995.1 archaeon | reverse complement strand
GTCAGCGGACAGGATTTTCACGCTCTCTCTTACCGTAGAGGGGCCCCGAGGCGCCGGCGCGCCTTCTGGCAACGCCCCCTTTGACCGAGCCATGTCGTATGGGGATGGGGACAGCTCCACAGCAAGCAGGACCGCCGAAACCAACATGATAGATGAAGCGAGCAAGCCGGCAGCGGAGTAGCCAAGCGCGAGCGTGAGGTACCCTCCGGCTGTGACCCCTACGACGTAGCCGCCGTTGAACCCTATCCTCTGCCAGCTGAACGCGTGGCTCCTCTCCGAGAGCGAAGTGAGGTCTGCGGTGTAGGCAGAAAGCGCGGGCCCGGCCAACGCGCCGCCGGCAAGGTTAGCGGCGGCAGCGGCGACTATAATGCCAGGGACCGATCCGTAGCCCATTGCGGCTGCGACCGCACCGATGCACAGCGCCTCCATCACGAGCATCGTCAGGAACAGCTTGCGCCTCCCCAGCCGGTCTGTCACCAGGCCGCCGAAGGGAGAGACAGCAAGAGGAACGATTCCAATGAAGATCAGGAGCAGGCCGATGGTCAGGTAGCTCAGCCCGAGGACCTCTCGCAGGTAGATGCTGATGAAAGGGGTCAGCATCGCCACCCCTAGAGCCCTGACCGCCGCGCCCAGGCCCAGGAACCTGATGTTTCTGTTCAAACTCGGCCACGCGAAACTCCTTGACTATATAGCCGGCCCGAGATGGCTGAAACTGTCGTTTTCCGTCTTCGCGACAGCCATCCACGTTTAATATCGTGAGATTGTCCGCTCGAAAGCGATTGCCGTTCGTTCTCCCGCCTTCCCTCCTTGAAGCCGATGACGTCGCCCTGGTCACCGCCTTCGGGAAGCTCTCGGTGTTGGAGGCTTGCGCCGTCCTGGGAAACTCGGTCAAGAAGGCCGAAGCTCCGACAGACAGAATCGCTGCCCTCCGCGTCGAGCATCTCGAGCCACGAATATTGGCGGAGCTTTCGGGGTCTCACAAATGCGCTCCCGTAGTCCAGACCGTGGACTCCGCTTCCGAGGATCCGGGCCAGCTCGCCGACATGATGGCGGCTCACCTTGAAGAGAAGTCGAACGTCTCAATGAGCGGATACGGCGTCGCGGAAGACGACTACGAGGAACTCGTCAGGACGATGCTGGACTCCCTGCGAGACCGCGGCCTCAGGAAAGTTAGACTGCTCAGACCCGAAGGTAGCGAACTACTTTCTGAACAGGTCATCGCGAGGCAGTCTCTCGACGTCGTCGCCTTCCCTTATCACGATGGCTTTGCGCTCGGGCCGACAGTCTGGGTCCCGGACTCGGCCGAAATGAGGCAGAAGGGGACAAGGCGTCCGGCCCCGCACCCGGACATCGCCCTCTCGCCCCGCCTCGCCCGGACCCTCGTGAACCTCGCGGGGCTTAGACCTGGACACACACTTCTCGACCCCTTCTGCGGGGCGGGAACGATACTGGTCGAGGCGTACGCGAAGTCGTTACGGTGCCTTGGGGTCGATTCCCGCGCCAGCCGCGTCCAAGAGACCAGGGAGAATCTGAAATGGTCCACAGGGGGGGTGGAAGACAGGGGTTACGACATCCGAAAGGGAGACGCCAGGGACCTCCATAGGATGCTCCGCGGCACGAAGGTCGACGGCATCGTGACCGAGCCGCTCCTGCTGCCCAGACTGGACGCCAGGCCAAAGACGGCAACCGCTCAGGCCATGATCGAGGAATCAGCGAGAGTGTACAATGACGCGCTTGCGTCCATGGCCGAATGTATCCACCCTGACGGGAGGATCGTAGTCGTCGTCCCCGTGGTGCAGACGATGGACGGTGACGAAGTGACGCTAACGCTCGAGGGGAGGAGGCTTGGCCTGAGGCTCTATCAGCCTGGCCCAGTGGGCTTCGAGTATCCGGTGAGGCTTTCTTTCGAAAGCACCCGATGGATCAGGAGAGCCGTCTACATCTTCGAACCGAGATCCTGATCCGAATCCAAGGCAGCCACCGCCTTCCTGAACACCCCGGAAAACGAGTTAAGCTGAGCGTCGGTCATGCCCGACATCGCGGCGATCCGCTTGGCCGTCTCCCCCAGATTCTTGGTCTTGTGGCTGGGGATCTTGGACGCGACAGCCAGCTCATAGAGGTTCCGCGCGAACACGTCCCTGGCCTTGCGCCCCTGGCCGCTCCTTCGCGTTCTGCTGCCCCTCGACGCCTGGTAGAGGACTATGGCTGCGGCATGCCCTATGTTCAGAGACCTGTACTCCTGACCTGTGTCTATGGTGACCGTGACATCGCACATCCTGATCTCTTCGTTCGTCAGCCCCGTGCTGTCCCTGCCGAATACCAGGGAGGAAGTGGGCGCGGAAGACAGGATCTCATGGAGCTGATCGAGCTTTGCCATCCTCCGAACGACGTTGGACTTCTTGGTCGCCCGCACAGCAGTCGTGGCCACGAGCAGGTCGTTCTCCCTCCTGACGGCGTCGAAGGTCGTTACGACCGCCCTGTCGAGGACCGGCGACGCATGAGAAGCGTAGACCGCCGCCACGGAAAGGTCGGCCTTCGGCGAGACCAGATACAGCTTCTCGACGCCGAAGTTCTGCACAAGCCGTGCCACATGGCCGACGTTGACCGGCCCCTTGGGCTCGATCAGCGTCAACGACACGCCGCGGGGGAGCACGGTCAGCCGCCCAATCCCGGGGATAAATCAATCACTGTCTGTGGTGCGGCTTGCACAGCTCGTGCACCTCTTCAGGGGTAAGGGAGAACACCCGTCTCTTACCATAGCCCACGCCCCGGCCCATCCCAAGTTCTGCGAGGGCCGAGTCAACCTCTCTGCGCCTCAGCGAGAACAGCCGCATGACATTTCCGGCTTCCTCCTCAGTGACCATCTTCCTCGGAACGAACGAAGCGATGACGGAGTCGACCCTCGGCTGGGGGTCGAACGCCTCCCTGCCTACTTTGGCCAGGACTCGGACTTCGAAAGCGATCTGCGCAAGGGCAGAGACGCCGCGGTAGTCCCGCCCTCCGGGCGAAGTGGTGATCTTCTCCACGAAGTCCTTCTGAAGGACGGCTATCGCCCTCGCGAACGCGCGCGAACACAACCACTTTACGAAGGCGGCCGATTCAGAGTAGGGGAGGCTCGCCACCAATACGTCGAACTCGGGATCTTGGCGAAAGGCGTCCGCCAGCACGATGTGCGCTCTGCTGCCGCTGACCGCCTTCGACGTCGCTTCATAGTTCTCAGGGTCTATCTCATATCCGATGAAGGCGCCGCCAAGTTTGGCCAGCTTCTGCGTCAGCACTCCCTTCCCAGTCCCGATCTCCAGCACCCTCTCCGAGGGCCGGATGGAGGCTAGCTGCAGAATCTCGGCGACTACTTTATCGTCGACAAGATAGTGCTGCCCGAGTCTTCGCCGTTTCATCTATTTCTTGACGAAGATGCTGACCCTCGAGTCCCCAGCAAGCTCCTCGCCAATCCTCTTCGCGATCATCTTCGCAGGCTCTCTCAAACCAACCCTCTTCTGGATGTCGTCGAAGCTCTCGAACGGCTGCTTCTCCCTCATCTCTATGATCTCTTTCATGAACGTCTTCCCGATGCCCGGGATCAACTCCAACCCGTGCAGCCTTGGCGTAAGCGGCTGAAGGTCGTTGAAGGCAGCGACATACCTCTTCTCGTTCTCCTTCACAAGGCTCTCGACCACGGCAGGCAGGGACGCTTTAGCCTCGGAGGACATCTCTTCAAAGGTCAGTTTCCCCAGGACGCTGACTATCTTCTCGCGCCCCTCCTTCCCGATCTTGACCTTCTCTCCTATTTCGAACTCCTGGTTCTCCATGGCCAGAAGTTCGAGGAGCGTCAGCCTGTCTTCGCCTATGGCTTGCACCATGGGGCCCTCTCGCCCCTTTATCGCGGCAGACTTGCCTCTCGGCATGAAGTCCAGAACATACGCATATTCCTCGTATTTCTTGTCTGCTGGCAACATCTTACTGGGCTACTTCCTTGGGGGCGCTTAGTACGAGGGGAACTCCGCGGCACGGCAGAGAACCACAATTGTCATTGGCAATCCCGCTAATGCTTCCCCGTTGGAATTCGGTGGCCGACTTATTTAACGCTTGGTCGCTCTAGGATTTTGAATGGAGTATCTTCAGAATCTTCTCGAGGGTCTCCGTAGAGAGCAGCTTCCTCCACCCCGACGTGAACGTCCTCAACTCTTCAATTGACTTCGGGGATATGTTGACTAGCTCTACTGCCTCCTCTTCGCTCAGCCCCGCTTCTGTCTCCAACTCCTTCCTCAGCTTCTTCGCTCTGTCCGCCTCTGACTTCGCGAACTTGGTGGTGTAGTCAAGGGTGCGCTTCTGGATCTGGTCGGCCTTCTCCACGTCTATCTTCTGCAGGATCTGGTTCGCTTCGGCTATTGTAAGGAGCTTCTTCTCGGGCTTCTCCGACATCAGCTTCCCTCCATGCGTACGACGTGCTCTTTCCTTGCGGTGAGTTCCTTGACCTTGTTTCCCACGGCGACGTCCATGGTGACGGCTCGCCTCCCCACCCTCGTGACAGTTCCCACAAGCCCATTGAACCTCCGGTGCGGCATCCCCTTCACCTGGGCGGGGTCGATCTTTATCACCACTTTATCGTTCGGAGAATACTCTACCAACAGGCTGCTCAGCCCCTTCTTGTCCGACGACCTCAGAAGGGCCCTAGTTCTTCTCCTCGCTCCGTGTGACTT
This sequence comes from archaeon, assembly GCA_021822995.1. Taxonomy (GTDB): domain Archaea; phylum Thermoproteota; class Nitrososphaeria; order Nitrososphaerales; family Gagatemarchaeaceae; genus UBA183. The sequence continues at coordinate 7,575 of JAKAPN010000009.1, read as the reverse complement.
CGGCAAATCCGATTTCCCCTATCTCTCTGACTCTACAGATGTCAAAGCTGCGGCAACCCACTTCAGTTTTTAAGACTTCCGACACCGATGGTGAGACAAGCTCCCCGCTGACGAACCGCTTGACCGGGAGCCCCCCATCGATCTCCGCCCTTATGAGAAGGGCCCTCCCCTTGGCCGCTGCGGACACACCATAGACGGTCTTGGTGGTCGGTCTGTTGTTGGGCCGCTGGAAGGTGACCGCGGCTCTCCTAAACGCCGACTTCAGCTCACGGAGCGACTTTTGGTCGACCTTAGTGGCGGCTACGGCCCTTATCTCTGTGAGGAACCTGAACGAAGGCAGGCGCGTGGGCTTGGACGGCAGCACCCTTCCTGCGGTCACGGTCAAAGTCCGATGCCTTACCCTGACTCCGAAACGCCTTGGCAGCTTCCTCTTCCTTGGGTTCTTGATTTCTACAATGAACGGTCTGCCGGGGGGGAAGACCCTGCTCTCTCTGTCTTCGCTTCCCAGCCAAGTGAACACCATCTTGGGGCTCCCACTGAATCCCGAGAGCTTCTTTCTGAGCGACTCCTCGACGCTGGGTCTCCGCTCGTATCCAGTGTTGCCGCACTTCTCGCACCCGGACCCCCTGCATAGCTGGCAGAACGACCTCCGCTGGGCTATGCCGGCCGGTTTTGTGTACCTCCCATAGAAGAATGCGGGCTTCGAACTGACCGAAACTTCTCCCGTGCCGAAGTTGACCAAGACTGTGACGTCGGGGTTCTTCTTGTCCAGCCGCTTCCTGGTCGACCGGGACATATAGGAACCGACGAGTCTCGCAGCCTGCGTCTTGATGGTCTCGTTGCCCTTCAGTCTCAGGCCCGACCTGAGCTCGTCTTCCCGTTCCTGGACCCCCTCGGGAAGCGTTACCCCCACTGCGAATGTCCGGAACTCGTATCGGCGCAACCTCCTTACTGCCAGCTCACCGGTGGCGTCAGTCCTGTCCATGAGCCCCGAGCACACGGCGCATTCCAAGCCTGGCACGATAACGAACGCGTCCTGCTGGCCCCCCTGTCTTTCAGAGCAGTATCTGCAGAGCCTTTTCTCCTGCGGCGTCCCAGACATTCTACCCTTCACCCATGCGCCGCATCATCTGACGGAGCTCGCGTCCCTTGCTTGTCTTGACGAGGGTCTTCATCTGCTTGTATCGGGCAAGGAGCTCCCTCACGTCCTTCTCGCTTCGGCCAGACCCCCTCGCGATCCGTCTTAGCCTGCTGGCGTTGATGGTTTCGGGGTTGCTCTTCTCGTCCCCGGTCATCGACTGGATGATCGACTTGTACACCTTGACCCTGTCCTCTGCTTTGTCGAGCTCCTTGGAGTCCAACTGTCCCGAGAACCCGGGTATCCGTTCCATGACTTTTTTCAGCGAGCCGAACTTCTTCATCTGCTCGAACTGGACCAGGAGGTCATTCATCGTCATCTTTCCCGACATGACCCGCTGCGTCATCTTCTCGTCTACCACGACCTCGGCGTCCTTCACCATGTCCATGAGCGCCTTCAGGTCCCCCATCCCGAGCAGCCGCCCGACGAACCTGGTCGGCGCGAACTCCTCGAGGTCGTCTATCCTTTCGCCCGTCCCGACGAAGAAGATCTTCGCTCCCGTGGCGGCCGACGCTGCAAGGGCTCCGCCCCCCTTGGCCGCTCCGTCGAGCTTGGTGACTACTATCCCGCCTACCGGCGCAGCCTGGTGGAACGCCAGCGCCTGGTTGTAGCACTGCTGCCCTATCGTGCCGTCTATGACGAGGACCGTCGCGTCTGGCTTGACCCCGCCTACCACTTCCTTCATCTCCTGAAGAAGCCCCTTCTCTTCCTTGTGCCTCCCCGCGGTGTCTACGATGATGAGATTCTTCGTCCCCTCGAACCGCTTCCTGCCTTCTTTCGCGACCTTCACCGCGTCCTTCTCTTTCTCATCGCTGTAGACTTCCACCCCCGAAGCGGCGGCGAGCGTCTTCAACTGGGCCACGGCTCCGGGCCTGAAGGTGTCGGCTGCTACCACCCCCACTTTGAACCCGCGCTTCGAATAGAGCCTGGCCAGCTTTCCCGTGGTGGTGGTCTTACCAGAGCCCTGGACTCCCAGCATGACTATCACGTTGGTCTTGTCCTTGCTCAGCTGCAGACCTCCCTCTCCTCCAAGGAGTCTGGCGAGCTCTTCATAGAGTATCGAAACGACTTGGTCCTTCTTGGTCACCCCAGGGGGGGCCTTTTCCTCGAGGGCGCGCTTCTGAACTCTGTCTGTGACTTCCAGGGCTATCCTGACGTTGACGTCGGACTGGATGAGGGCGCGCTGCAGGTCCCTGACGAACTCCTTGATGCTCTTTTCGTCTACGACGTTCGAGCCGACGAGACGCTTGACCGCAGACTGTAGGCCCTCGCGAAGCGAGTCTAACATGAGACGAGTCTTGGACGGCCGGGCCTGCGCTTCTTTAATAGGGTTCGGACTGTTTTTAGGCGAACCCTGCCCCTGCCTTATGGACTTGAGGTGGGATGATGGGCATCGAAAGGCGCTCGTCCACCGACACTGGATCAGGCAGGACGAAGGCGGGGTCTTTGGCGGCTCCAAATGCCAAGGCGCTTCTCCATATCCCGGCAGGGCGCGAGGGACTGCTTGAGGGTAGCAGCGCTGTTCTCGGGGGGAAAGGACTCGACCTACGCCGCCTGGCAGGCCTCGAAGCGCGAGGACTTCGTCTGTCTGATCACGCTCTTCCCGAAGTCAGAGATGTCTTTCATGTTCCACTTCCCCAATCTGAGGTGGACCCGCCTGCAAGCGGAGGCCATGGGGATGCCACAACTTACCGCGACCACGGAGGGGGTGAAGGAAGAGGAGCTGAACGACCTCCGAAGTGCCATCGAAGAGGCGAAGTCGAAGTACCGCCTGGAGGGCGTCTACACCGGGGCGCTCGCGAGCGTCTATCAAAAGACCAGGGTGGAGAGGATCTGCGGCGACCTGGGCCTCGAATGCGTCTCGCCGCTTTGGGGTATCGACCCGGAGGCCCATCTTCGCACTCTCGTAGCCGATGGGTTCTCCATAATGGTGGTGAGCGTGTCTGCGCTCGGCTTGGACGAGAGCTGGCTGGGGAGAGTATTGGACTCGGAGAGCATAGACGAGTTGGTGGCGCTCGGCAAGAAGTATAGGTTCCACGTAGGCCTCGAAGGAGGCGAAGGGGAGACTTTCGTTCTTGACGCCCCCCTCTTCTCGCGGAGAGTCGAAGTGCGCGCAGCGACGAAACACTGGAGCGGCGACTCGGGTTATCTCGAAATCTCTGACGCGGTGCTCGCGGCCAGAACCTAGGCGGAAGGAGCAGGAGGCCTGGTGCCCAGCACCAGGTCGATGGTCATCGCCTGACCGCCTCTGATTATCTTGACCGATATCGTCTGGCCGGCTAGCGCGTGCTCTGCGAGGTAAGAAGAAAGCGCGTCGGTGTTGATTATCTTCGTGCCGTTGACCGCGACAATTATGTCGCCTCCTATCAGGTAACTGGTCCCATCGACGGTCGCTTGCTGCGTCCCTCCTCTGAGCCCCGCTTGAGCCGCCGGTCCGCCGCTGGTGACGTTTTCAATGAGGGCACCATAAGTGACGTTGGTCCCCTGCAACTGGGCCAGCTGGTAGTTCATGTCCACCGATGAAATCCCCATCAACGGGTGAAGGTCGAAGCTCCCCGTGGTTATCAGGGACGGCAGCTCTTGGAGGATGGCATCTGAAGGGATGGCGAAGCCCACGCCTTGGGAGCTGACTTCTGTGGCGGTCGCGATGCCCACTACCGCGCCGTTGGCATTGAGCAGGGGCCCTCCCGAGTTCCCCGGGTTTATCGCGGCGCTGAACTGAATCACATCTGCTATCGCGTAGTTGCCCGCCAGGGTCTCAGAGATGGTCCTCCCAAGCTGGCTCACAATCCCTATCGTCATAGACCCGGAGAGTCCGAAGGGGTTCCCTATGGCCGCTACCGGCTGCCCTACACCGAGCAGAGCAGAGCTAACGACTTGCAGAGGATGGAACTCGTATGCCGGAGCGTTGACTTTCAGTACAGCGAGATCGCTGTACCCGTCGCTGCCAATCGTAGTTGCAGGGTACGCATCTCCGTCCTGGAAAGTCACCGTTATGCCGCTGACTCCCGCCACGACATGGTAGTTCGTCACGATATAGTACGCACCGGAGAAGTTCACGACGAACCCAGAGCCGAGGATCGTCGAGTTCGCCAGCCCACTCGACTCTGTCCCCTGAACCGTCACAATTCCGGCAGAATCTGCCTGATAGATCTTTACGCTGTCCAGCCCCATAATCGTGCCGTTCGTAGGCTGGGACAAGGCCGCAATCTGCGACTGGAGCTGGGCGTTCTGCGTCTGCAGGGAATCGATCAGGGCCTGACTGGACGCTGCCCTGCCGGCGGTCGACTCGGAAACGAACGCGAACGTGAGCAAGAAAGTCACCGCGACGGCGATGACGAGAATCCCAAAGTAGGGCGCCCCTTGCCTTCTGCTGGTCTGCAACTTCCTTGGCACCGCGAGTCCGGATGCACAAAAACCTATATTCTGAAACGATAGCGTTTCGGCTGCTCTAGATGAAGGGGTTTCGGGAAGAGCCGTCTGAGACACTCGATGAAGAGCCAAACCATCGATAGAGCGCTTCTTCAGCCAAAGGCCGCTTTGCCCGATGGAACGCGAAGGCGCATTGGGTTTCAGGGAGTGGCTCTACTGTCGCCCAGCACCGCAATCAGGCATTGAGCTGACGTACGCTGGAAAATAGGTGGAACGGAGAGCCGCCGTGGCCCTCCATTCAGACCGGGAGTGTGGTGTTTTGCCGCGCCGCTTTCTGCTTTGACCGGGACCTGAAGGCGAAGTACCCCGCGGCCGCCGCCAGTACGACGACTGCTCCCAGCTCCACATAGCCCGCCGAAGAGGCGGGAGGCGGAGTCATGACGAGCAGGTCGCCCTGAGGGCTCGCGTATCCCTGCACGGCTACCACGCCGGTCGGGTCAGAGACGACAGTGAGCGAGTAGTTCTGTCCGTTGAAGTCAATGGAAGAAGCGAACCGGGAGGTACCCGCGATGGTCTTGGTGAAGGTTGTCGTGTTAGACCCGGCGTCGTAGTTCCTGGTCCATGTGCTCAGCGGCGTATCTAGCTGAGTGAAGTTGAGCGTGGGCTGGTTCCAGATGCTTCTACCGCCGAAGTAGTCCAGGAGGAAGCTTGCCGCCGTACCGCTCGAAGCTAGCGAGCTCTGAACGGTCGACCCGACCATGTTGATGTCCATCATATGGTCTCCCATGTTCAGGTCCATCGCTCCCCGGACGACAAAGGACCGCCATCTCATGTTGGCTACTACGGACCCGTTGACCACGCTGAAGACTCCGGACACCCACGCTGTGACGTTGGTGACCTTGTCGATTACCAACTCTGTGGCGTTGCCGGTGGCGGTGTAGTGGAGGGCCACGGTCATGTTATTCACCGAGACGTGGCTCTCGTCACTGTCGAATGTATTCTGCAGCTCCATCGCACCGCTGGACCCTCCTGTGAATGTCGAGTTCAGGTTGACCGACGAGCTTACGTTCTCGAGGTATTTCGAGGCGCTGGAGCCTGCCGGATAGGTGAACACGATCGTCGTCGTGCTGACGCTGTCGACTTTGGCAAGCCTCGTCGTCGGGTTCAGGTTCACGGTGAGCGTCGAAGCGACGACCGTGGGCGCAAGCGAAAGGAGGACGATTGCGAGCGCGGTGAGTGGAACGATGCTTTTCGCTGTTTTCTTCATCAAAGGCACAAGAAGGCCGCTTTTGGGTTAAACCTACGATTTTGAACGCTGGTGCAACGTACTAGGCGACTAGCTTCCGCCTTTGACTCGCATTATCCTGTTGCGACCCATCATGGCCCAGTACTCCACTTCTGCACCGGGGGCCAGATTGCCGCTCAGCTCTGCCATTTCTTCCGCGCTGGGCTTCGCGGTCTCGAGAACTTCGAAGGTCGCGAGGTCCATGATCTGAATCATGTTGTCCATGATCGATGTGACTTGTCCGGACCGCTTGTCTATCATGGGTATGTCGACCCTAGACTCGGCCGGAGCGACATAGCTCTTCTTCGAGCCCGTGAAAAGCGAGATGGCGACTAGCCTGACCTTCGCGCTTCCGTGCTTGCCAGGCTTGAAGTGTTCGCGGCTTACGACCCTGCACGGTTCTCCGTCGATGATGATGTAGCTCCCTTCCTTCACGCTTCCAAGCTCGGCGGGTCTGCTCAATGATAAACGGGGTGTGCCTCGCCGAACAAGCTAAATAAACGTCTCATCGACTGACAGTCCTGTCCGGATAAATGGCACTGCGACTGTCATCCGATTCTTCGGCAAGGCATGAATGATTCATTGAAGGCATCCTCAATTGTCTGAGCCGGCATACGTCCTCGACTCCACGGCGTTCTACGCTGGGATACCCTACCAGGGTAGCGGCCGATATTTCACAACCTACCTCGTGCTCGAGGAGGTGAGGCACCACAGCGTCGGGTCCTCGCTCATCCATTCGAGGGTACAAGTTACCGAGCCGACCCCTGGTTCGGTGGACAGGGTGAAGGGGACGGCGGCAAAGACCGGAGACATAGGGGCGCTCTCGCTTACTGATATCTCGATCCTTGCCCTCGGCCTTGACCTGAAGAACGGAGAAGGGGGGGTCAGCCTGGTGTCAGACGACTTCGCCGTACGGAACGTCGCCGAAGTCCTGTCGATACCGTTGGCGTCGACTACGATGAAGGGCGGGGAATGGAAGAACATCACCTGGAAGATCTACTGCAGAGGGTGCGGCAAGACGTACACGAACCCGAAGCTGACCACCTGCCCGGTCTGCGGGACCCAGCTCGTAAGAAAAGCCTCGAGCAGCTGAACCAGCTCACCGCACCGGGGCTCATTTATACCAGAAAGGCAGCCAATCCTCCAATGGACCTAGCCGTTCCGCTGTTCGCGATAGGCGGCGCCGTCCTGGCCGTGAGCATCTACAAACTCAGCCAGATGTCGAAGGAGCCCGACGGCTGGTGGACGACTTCCATTCTCGAGGGGAGGAAGGTGAAGGTGAAGACAGATTGGAACCTCTGCATGGGCGCCGGCAGCTGCACGGAGCTCGCCCCAGGGATGTTCAGGCTCGACTGGAGCAAGAAGAAATCCAGGTTCGACCCCGCTCCGCTGGAGATGCTTGACGACAAGACGACGAAAGCGGAGGAGATCTTCAGGGCGGCCCAGTCGTGCCCCTATAGGGCGATAATCCTCGAAGACGCAGAATCTGGCGAACGGCTTTTCCCGGTCTGACGCCGCTACGCGGGCGGTCCCTCCCTCTTATACTGCCTTGAAGCGACGCGCTGGACCGCTTCCATGATTCCGCCTAGCCGGCTTTTCTTCATCGCCTCGGGGGCGAGCATGGATTTCATCTGCCTGAGGGGGACCAGCTTGATCTTCGCATGGGGCTCGAAAGAGAAGAGCCTGACCTTGAAGCCCAGCGTCTGGGACCTGTCGCAGTACTCTTCCACCAGGAGCAAGCGGGTGAGAGCTTTGAAGGCTGTGAGGTCGTCTATTACGA
>JAKAPN010000296.1 GCA_021822995.1 archaeon | reverse complement strand
CTCCATGATGGCCCCCGAGCTGACATGGTCCATGCCTGCAGCCCTGGCCGCTGAAAGGACGGAGTAGGCCGAAGCCGCCGCCACGAAGACGCGGCGCCCGCTCCCGCTGCCCTCGGCCAGAACCTTCTGCGTGAGGGCCATGGCATTCTGTTGGACGAATAGGGGCAGGGCTAGCCTGTCCGCCACCCTCCTGATCAGGAGCCTGCACTTCTGCTCCGTCTGGTCAACCCCGAGGTTGTCCGAGAGGAGCTTGGCGAAGCCCAGGGTGCTGACTCCGTTGAAGTCCATCTTCGAGTCCTTGTCGGACCTGTCACCGACGTAGGATCCGAGCCTGGTATCTGAGAGCTGGCTCGGTGCTTGGATGTGGAATTCGAGGTGGTATTTTTCTTCCTCCACCTTCCTCGCGACTACGCCGCACGAAGTGCAGACGAACTCGTCGCCTGACTGCACGACGTGGCCCCTGCATTCGCGGCACCGTTCGATTTGCTGAGGACTCTCCATTGTCTCGCCTCCTTGGTTGGTTTGCCCTGGGCCGGCCCCGAGAGCGGGGGCTGGCCGTAGCTTGCAGGCGCAGGCTGGCAGCGGCCGTGAAGCGGAAAGCGGCGTCCCTGTCCGTCCTTGCCGGGAGGTCGATGCTCGCCGCTGGGGGCGAAAACACGAGCAGGATGCCTTCCGTTGGGTCCCCGACTTTGGTCTAGGGCTTGTCTTGAGTCCTAGGAGTCAAGGAGCAGGTCGGAGCGACAGCCGCTTCCATACTTCGCGCCGCCGTTCAGTCGGCGCCTGAGAGCGGTTTTGCGTCCCTTCGGTGGGCAGACCTGGGAGACGGCTAAACTGGGCAGACCCCGATAATGAGGCGGGAACAACAAAGTGAGATAGTTGATGGATTGATGTAGTTTGGTTCCTGCGGTAGCACCATTGACGGTGCAGTCATGGCTCGCTCCGTACTGGGGCGGGCCTCTGTTTCGTTCGTAAGGGGGGTTTGCTAAAGAGAGCTTAGCACCCCCGAAGTCGCCTTGGGTATTTAACGTGGGAGAGTGCCGGGCGACGGACCTGACTCCAAGGGAACCTTACGGGTCCCAAGGGATGACATGCTAGGCTCGAAGGGTGACAAACTCCGCGGCCAGGGGTGACACTTCGGGGGCAGGGATGACATTTCTATCGCAGGGATGACAATTCAGGTGAGCTTTGTCTGCTTGTGGGGGCTGCCTGACGCCTTCCACCCCTCGGCGAGCTTCCGCCCCTCCTGCATCAACCAGTAGGCGTTCCCCTCTTTCTGGATGAGCGCGAGGGCCTTCAGGTGCCCGAGATACCGGGCCACCGTCCTCTCGTCTACGTCCAGATCTGACGCGAGCTGCGCCTTGCTAGTGTATCCGAAGGACAGCATGAGGGAGAGCAGGTGCAGCTCGTTGTCGTGGAGGTCTGATGGAACCACTGGGGACGCCGGGGGCGGGCTCTGGCTGGCCCCTGGGCTCGCTTTGGTAGGCGCGACATCCCCTTGGTCGACCAGCTTCTTCAGTTCGTCCTCCGGGAGCCCGATGGGCTTGTACATCACGTCATAGGTAGCCTTGTCCTTGTCCGCGAGGATCTCCCTGACCTCGGGAATCTGGGGCCTGGCCACCACGACGAATGTCACCCACTGGTAGAGGGTGAAGTTCTTGGTGTAGTTGTCCCGGACCTGCTCAGGGTTCTTCGAGGGGGCTATCTCCACTTCCACGGCGGTCCGCTGCTTCTCCCACTCCTCTGTGCTGATGCGGCCCACTATCCGGCCTTCCTTCCCTCTCGCCTTGATCACGAGGGGCTCGGAGTACAGTATGTCAGGGAACGGGCCCTCCCTGTCCCCCCGGTCGAAGGCGCACCAGTACCCCTTCTCCCAGAACTCCTCGAGGAGTGCGAGCATGGCCTTGACGTGGAGCGGACCTCCCACCCTCCCTGACTTCGCCCATCTGTCAAGGTCGAACCGGAAGAATTTCTCCTGGGCTGCATCCAAGATCGAGTAGTAGACCTGCCTGGCCTGCATCTTCTCGGCCTCCGTTTCCGGCTCCTTCCACATCGGCTGGCCCGTGCCCGGGTCCATTCCTTGGTAGAGCTGGCCGGACTTCGCTTCGGCCTTCGCGTACGCCCTGTCGGTGAGGTAGTTGAGCCCAGATTGGAGGATGCTTGCCTCCCAACCGCAGCGCTGCTCGAATATGTCAGCCAACTGGCGGAAAGGTATCTCGGTCCCGATGCGGTGGAGGTAGGCCAAGGGCATCCATTGGAGCGGGCCGCCCAGGGGGCAGTCCCCTCGGGCCGCCTTCGCCTTCTTCTGCTCTTCCCTGAAGACGAGGCCGGTGTCTCCGGCGGTGCCCCCGTAGAGCTTCTCCATGTCAGCCTTGATGTAGCCCATCCCCTCGGCGAAGGAGGCCATAGGCTCGTGAAGCCTTGGGAAGGTGACCCTGAACGGGGGCTCCGTAGGCCTCCCCCCCACGGGCCTCTTCCTTACTACGGCGGCATAGTCCTCCAGGGCTGGGATGGTCGACTCGACCGCCTCGGTCTTCTGGGGGTGCAGCAGCTTGGCTAGCTTGCGG
>JAKAPN010000295.1:1727-2567 GCA_021822995.1 archaeon | reverse complement strand
CACCGTGTACATACTGGACATCCCCAGTGCGGCCACATCGGCTGCTGGACAGGCGTTCAACGGTTACGTGACCCTGTCGAACGGTGCGCAGGTATCGTTCACTGGAACCTACTCGTAAGCGAGATCCCTCCCTGGGCGGTGTGGTGACACACCCACCGTCCCTTTCCTTTTTCCTCTGCCTAGAGCTTGTCCTGAAACGGTTGTAGTTCATTTCGGGTTGTGAGTTCCGAAAAACAGATTACGAATCCACAAAGAAGAACTATCTTGGTGAGGAAAAAAGGGTCGTGCAACGTCAACTAGGGGACCCTTCCTCCGCCTTCGGGGTCCAGTTTACGCTTGGAATCTGCGCTTACACCGAGCTAGAAAGCGTCGTGGGAATCGTCGAAAAGACGCTTCCAGAGATCTCCGAGAGCAGCCAAGTGGTCGTTGTCACGCCCAGCAAGGAGATTGCAGAGGTGCTCGCAGGGACGCCATCGGTTTATGTCGTCCTGGAAAGCGCTCGCGAAGGCAAGACTGCAGCCATGAACAAGCTGTTGAGGGCTGTCAGCGGCGGTGTCCTGGTCTACGCGTCGGGAGATATCGCTCTGAATCACGGAACCGTAAGGGCGCTGGTAAACGAACTCGTGAGCACACCACTGTGCGGTGCGGTGATCGGCCACGCGGTGGTGGCCAACAGACTGGACGGAGTAATGGGAAGGGTGGGGTCACTGATCTGGGGGGTGTTCAACAGAGTGAGTCAGAAGCTCGATGAAGAGTCCAAGCTCGCTCAGCCCAACGACCTTTTTGCAGTGCGGCGCGACGCGGTTGACTTCATCCCTGACGGCGTAGTGAACGACGACA
>JAKAPN010000295.1:0-1717 GCA_021822995.1 archaeon | reverse complement strand
GAGGAAGGGGTTGTTGGTCAGAAAGACGACTGTCCCCTTCTACATATCAGGGCCCTCGACCCCCGTTGACTACATAGTCCAAAGGAGCAGAATTACTCTAGGCCACTTGCAGACTATACAGATGCTCAACACTGCGCCTACCATATTCCAATTCTCTGCGATCAGAAACATGGGCACATTCGTAAAAGCAGTGTCAGGCGAGGGGCCATGGGGCGTCGTTGCAGCGTTGACAGCCCTCCCGTTGGAGCTCTTCTCGTGGGCCTGGGGCGGCCTGACGGCCCTCATGGGACGAAAGGTCACGATCTGGACGCAAGCGGTTGGAACAAAGAACGTCCTCGACTATCTGAACGATAGATTGACACCACCCCGCATAGGAAGCGAACCTTCTTGACGGGGCCCAGAGAAACGTTCGACCGGTTCTCAGGAATCCGCCCACTGGATGCTAACGACCTGGTCCGTTTGGCAATCGGGTTCACCGCAGGTCTCGTTTTCAGGATCACAGGCCTGAAACGTGCCTATCCTGCGATGGGCGAAATGTCGCCGGGGATCTTCGTCCCGCACCGAGGAAAGCCCATCAGGGTCAGGTTCGGCCGAGGAGTCATCAATGCAAGGCCCCAAGAGGTGGGCTACTATCCCGGGGTGTACGAACCGGTCACTCTTTCGTGGTTCAGACCGACACCGGGGCAGACAGTTATTGACGTGGGCGCCCATGTAGGAGCTTACACCAGTATCGCCGCCGAGCGCGGAGCACGCGTGATAGCGGTAGAACCTGACAGGTCCAACTTCGAGCTACTTACGCGCAACATCCGGGACAACGGGTTCGAAGACCGCGTCTGGACATGGCCGGTGGCGCTCAGCGACCAGAGCGGGAGGAGAAGGTTCTATTTCAGTCCCGGCGGAAACACATACATGTCGTCACTCGATCGGAAATGGCTGCTTAGGGACCCTCGTGGCGACGTCGTTTCTACACTTGTGGACTGCATGACTCTGGACGAACTTGCCGAAGCCTGTAGGCTGAAGACCGTAGATTGGGTAAAGGTAGATGTCGAAGGTCACTCCGCCCAGGTCTTAAAAGGCGGAGCGAAGACTCTGGCGGTCGCCCAGAACCTCATGGTCGAGGTGCCGGTTGACGACGCGGCGGTCAGGAACGAATGCCTTCGACTTATCGAGGCCGCGGGGTTGAAGGTCAAGTCGTCAGAAGCACTGGGTGGAGAACGGGCTGCTATCAGCGTCAGCAACTGGTTGTGCACAAGGGAGTGACGTTTCTGACCAGGGGCGGCCGCTTCGCCGTGCCCGGGGCGCCAAGCAAGGTGATGCTCGGGATATTCGCCATAGCCCTAGCTGTGCGGGCTGCAGAATACGCCTTCAGACTGCTCGCACTTCCGGGATGGCCCCCATGGTTACCCGGGCCGAACATCTGGGCCGACTCTAACGTGTACTTGGCCGACCTCCACTACGTCACGAGCGGGTTCCTCCCATACCGCGATTTTCAGTACAACTACGGTCCCGCCTACCTGTATGCGATGCTTCCTTTCTATCTCATCTCTCCCGCGCTTTCGTATGTGCCGACACTCCTCGCAGACTCGTGCACAGCAGTTGTTGTCTGGTCAGTCGCCAGGCGGAACAGTACGGAGAGGATCGCGTTGGCTGCAGGACTGGGATACGCCGTCTTTCCGTTCGCGATACTGAATGAAGGATATCTGCTGATGAGTAGCCA
>JAKAPN010000008.1 GCA_021822995.1 archaeon | reverse complement strand
GTCGAGTGCGAACACGCACCGTTCGGGCTCGAGAGTCTTCGCCAGCTCTTGGACGATCACGTCTCCAGATATCACCTTGAAGCCTCCGGGCGCCAGCCCCACGTCCCCGAAGGTGACCGGCGTCAGCCCCTCCTTGAGCAGCCCCCTGAGCCAGGACGCAACGGCCTCACCCCCCGCTCTGCTGACCGCGTCGTACGGCGAGAAGGGGTATGGGTTCAGCTTGAACTCCAGCATGGTCTTGCAGACGAGGCGGTTCAGTTCGTACATCGCGCCCCGAGTCTGGGCCACGCCCGCGGCGGGCGCCTCGCCCGGCTGTGCGTTGATGCCGTGCTGCTTCGCCACTACGTGCCCGAAAGAGCCGCCTCCGTGCACGACCACCACCTTCTGGTCCGACGACGCGATCTCCTCCGACAGGGCAGAGACCACGTCCGGCCTGTATGAGAAGGGCTTGGACTTGTCGGTGATTACGGAGCCGCCCAGCTTCGCGACCACTACTCTAGCCAGCTTTTCACTCCCTCGGTCGGTATGCGCGCTGCGAACGTTTCGAACCCTCGCGCGGACAGCCCTGAAACAATGCTTTTTTCCTTTGCCTCTGGCGCAAACCCGATGACGCTCCCCCCTCCCCCCGCCCCGGTCAGCTTCGCCCCGTAGCAGCCGAGGGACGTCATGAGGTCGACCATGGAGTCTAGGGTCTCGTTCGACACCCCCATGGAGTCAAGGGCGGCGTGGTCAAGGGCCAGGAGGTTACCAAGTGCTTTCAGCTCGCCGCCTGCCAGCTTTTCGCCCGCCTCGACGCTGAGCCCGCTGACCGCCTGGGACAGCCGTGTGAAGAGCCCCGGGTGCTTCTCCTTGGTCTGGGAGACCCTCCCGATCTGGCCCTTGGTCGCCCGTTTCACCCCAGAATATGACACTATGACTGTCCGCCGACCCTTGAGGCTGACCCTCCGAGGCGCCGAGCCGGGCCTGTAGAGGATGACCCCGCCGTAGGCGCACACGGTCGGGTCGATCCCCGAGGGCATCCCGTGGACGTCCCGCTCTCCCGCCATCGAAAGACGGACGATGTCGTCAGTCCCGAGGCCGAGCGAGTGGAAGCGCGAAAGTGCCGAGGCGACTGCGACCATGGTCGAGGCGGAAGAGCCCAGCCCCGCGCCCCCGGGCACCTGGGATACGATGGAGACGCTGACCGGCGCCCTGGCCGAGTATTCCCGACCGACCTCCTCAACCACCGTGCGGACGGGTGCGAGCTCGGGAGACTTCGGGCCGAACTTGTCGGACCGAACTGACGGCGACGTGGAGGTAGTCACCTCGACCCTTACCTTCCGAGGGAGGGCGGCCGCCAGAGCCCACGCGCCGTGGACCACGAAGTGCTCTCCTGTTATGATTACCTTCGAGGGGGCCTCGGCAACAGCCTTCATGTTATACGAATCTCAGGGCGCCGTAGCCCACGACTTGAACGTTGTCTCCGGACGTTTCGCCGCTGGAAGCGTACTTCAGGAGCTCGCCCCTCTTCAATCCTAGCGCACCGGCCGTCAGCATGCCCGTGGCTATGGCTCCGAAGCCGCAGGCGGTGACGTTCAGCCTCTCCAGGGTCGAGTAGAACCCTTTCACGTCCATCTTCACCACCTCGCGGAGCAGGGCCGTGTCCTTCTCCCTGGCGGACTCTGCGGTCTCATAGTGAGTAAGGTCAGACGACGCGACCAGCACGGCCCGCTTTCCCCGCACCACGGTTGCCAGTGCTTCAGAGACAGCCGCAGCGGTTTCAAAGTCCTGGAAGAGGAGGGACACAGGCAGGAAGGGGATCCTGTCCCCGTAGAGCTTCTGCAGAAAAGGGAGCTGGACTTCGAGGGAGTGCTCCAACCGGTGGGCGGCCGGGTCCACCGATACCAGGTCGCAGAGCTCCACGAGCCGGCGGGAAGCCCCCGCGTCGACCTTCATGCGCCCCAATGGCGTCACCCACTCCCCTTCCTCGAAAGTCGACACGCCGCTTCCGACGCCATAGTGGTTGGGCGCGACGACGACGATTAGGTCGGGGCTCCGCATCGACGAGACGTGAAGGTACGAATGCGCGGCTACAGGCCCCGAGTAGACGTAGCCTGCGTGGGGTGCGACGACCGCAACCGCTTCTGCTTCGGTGGGAGGAGCGGGCGGGAGGCTGCCGGGCCCGAGCTTGTGCGCGTAGCACTCTTCGACGAGCTCAGAAAGTTCGATAGGGTCGGAAGGATAGAACTGTCCGGATACGGCGGGGTGTCTTACCGTCACGGATGGCGCTATTCGCGCCTTTCTGATAGGCGTTCCTCGGTGCCCTCGGGGTGCGGCTCTTCCTCGGCCTTGGTCTCGAAGTCCTCGATGTTTGCGCTCAGAGGCGCGTCTTCGGCGAGCTGACCGGCGTGGGTGAGCGTAGACCTGGCAAGCAGCCAGAATATCGCCGCTATGGCCTTGCGCCCCCTGTTGTTCCCCGGGATGACCAGATCGATGTCGTCGGTGATGTTGTCGGTGTCGCACACGGCGATCACAGGGACTCCGAGCTTCCCTGCCTCAACCATTGCTTGCGTGTCCGACATGGGGTCGGCTACGACTACCAGCTCAGCGTCCAGGTGGCCTGGGTAAAGCGGGTTGGTGAAGGTCCCTGGCATGAACCTCCCTATCCTCTGCATCGCTCCTGTCAGCTCGCAGAACTTCTCGACCGCCTTGGAACCGTGCTCCCTGCTCGTGTAGACCACGGTGTTCTTTGCTCCGGTGGCTGCGATGAACTTCCCCGCTACGTCGATCCGCTGCAGAATCTTCGGGTAGTCAAGCATGTGCAACCCGTCGGGCCTCGGTCGGGCGGTGAACTGCTCCATTGTCTTGGTGCGGACAGGGGTGCCTATCCGGATCCCGGTGGCGAGGAGCGCCTTCTCTGAGAACCCGGGAGCCACCATCTTGTCGGCCGAGCCCGCGTCATCGTCGTCGAATTCAGACATCAGATCGCCTTGGCCTAGATCTCTGCCTTCCTGCTGAAGAAGGGAAGGACCTGGTCTATCACGTCGACCGAAGAGATCAGCATCCGGCGGCAACAGTACCTCTTGAGACCGAGGTCATCGAGCACTTTGCCCGGGTCCTCTCCGCCCTTCGCCCTGGCCTGGAAGGGGGCGAACTTGTCGCCGATGAGGTTGCCGCATGTAAAGCACCGTATTGGGATCATCATGGCAGTCTACCTGTAGGATTTCTGCCTCTTTCTGCGCGCGCCTGGTCCGCCGAATTTCTTGGGCTCAGCTTGTCGCGGGTCGCCCGATAGCAGGTATTTATTGTATGCATTCAGCCTGTCCTTTACCTCGCTCCCCCTGACCTGGTCTACGAAAGCCCGCGCGATGGCCATGGCCGCGGCGTCGGCCTGCCCCATGAAACCCCCTCCGGAGACGCTCACGTCGAGGTCGTACTTCTCCCTGAGCTCCCCCACCACCTGCACCGGACCGAGGAGGTGCAGCCTAGCCGGCTCGGGCTCCCAGAGCTCGACTGGAGTCCCGTTCACCCTGATCCGTCCCCCTCCAGGCGTGATAGCGGCGGTCGCCCTTGCCGTCTTCCTTGCCCCGGAGTAGAGCTTCGGTCCCTTCTTCGCCTGAGCCTTGGTGGTCGCTGTCGGCATGCCTACTCGTTCCACCCCAAGCTCTTCGAAAGGTCCGCCATGGTGACATAGACAGGAATCGGCCTCGTAGCGGCCGCGTCGTCGAACTTCGCCAGCTTCGAGGGGTCGACGCCTGCCGGGACCCCGATGTAGACCCTCAGCCTCTTCATGGCTGACGCCCCTTTGGGCTTCTTCCTCGGGACCATCCCCCGCACCATCCGCCTCAGGATGTTGTCGGGCCGCCTGGGATGGATCGGGCCATAGATCGGGTTGACCCTGCTGCTGAGCTCCAGCCTCTCCTTCCACTGGTTGATTACCGACGTCCTCGAGCCTGAGACGAGCGACTTCTCTGCGTTGACTACGATGACCCTGTTGCCCGAAAGCAACAGCTTTGCGACCTTGGAAGAAAGCCTCCCCGCGATCTGGTTCGAGGCGTCCACGTAGACAGTCTCTTTACTTGACAAGGCGGACTCCGCTCCCCTTTGGGTACTTCTTCAGGAACTGTTCGACCGAAAGCGCCGACCCTCCGACGGACTCCAGCTTGGACTTCGCCGAGGCAGAGAAAGAGAAGGCGCCGACGATCAGCTTCTTGTCCATGACCCCGGTGCCGAGGACCTTGCCAGGCACGAATAGCGCCTGCCCGCTTTCAGCCATCCGCGAGATCCTGCCGATGTTCACCTCGACCCGGTTCTTGGTCTCCCCCGCAAGCAGCCTGGACGCCAGGTCCCAGATAGGCGCGTCCTGCTTCTTCGCGGCCCGCTCCAGCATGACCGCGGCATGCCTGAGGACGGGGTTGGACGAGGTCAAGCCGTGCCCTCCACCGCGTTCTGGATGTCCTTCAGTTTCTTTTCGATGAGCTCAATCGCCTTCAAGACTATCTGCTTGGCCGGGAGCCCACCCGCTGACTCGACCGTTAGCACGAAGATTCCTTCCTTCTTCCCGTCTGTGAGCGACGCGACAGTGCAGGGCTGCCACTTCGCATGCTCCTTCCCTCTGCCGAGCCTCGCGTAAGCTTCGAGCTTCACCGACTGGCCGGTCGCCAGCTTCAAGAGCGGTATCGTCTCGCTCACCGGACGGACTTCCCTGTCTTCAGAGACCAGGTCGCCGGAGGTCACAGTCGTGATCTTTTCCTTCCCTTTCGCGTCGAGCACGAACAAGACCCTGCATTTGTGGCACCCGAGGGGGTTCCCGCAGTCGCATTCGTCTGGAAGGTTGTATTTCTCGAGGTCGGTCCTGATCGGGACCATTCCGAGCCTGTGCGCGAGTATCTCGTCGTAGAGGACGGAAGAGTTCTCCAGGATGACCACGTCGTCGATCGCCATCGACGGCACCTCTGCGATGCAGAACCTGCGGACCGCGTTGGCGTACGACCGGTCTATGCCCTCGAGCTGCAGGGAGACGGTGCTTCCGCTGTCCTGAAGGACCTTTACTTCAACCAAAGACTTCACCGGCTGGCGCTGAATTAACTCTCATGAAACGTCGCGTTTTGAAGTCGGGATTTCGTTCAGGTTAAAAAGTTTTGGAGGTTCAAGGGGGGTTTCCCGGTAAGAATATCGTCGGCTTTTCAACATGAGAGCGTTCAAACCTTATATCCGAAGGGCGAAGGGCAGGCCCAGAACATGTCGGAAGCCCAGGAATTCAGGCACCTGGTCAGAATCTCGGGACGGGATCTTGACGGAGGGAAGAAGCTGATCGTCGCCCTTTCGGACCTGAAGGGAGTAGGGTACAACTTCGCCAACGTCATCACCTCGAATCTCAGCTTGGACCCGCGCACAAGGCTCGGGACGCTCACGGACGAGCAGGTGAAGGAGATCGAGGGCGCGATACAGAGCACGAGCAGGTCTGCGCTTCCAAAGTGGTTTTACAACAGGAGGAACGACCCTGAGACAGGGGAGGCCAAGCAGCTGCTGGGCGCCGACCTCGACTTCACCCAGAAGAACGACGTGGAGGACGAGAAGAACATCCAGAGCTGGAAGGGGATAAGGCACGGCCTGGGGCTGAAGGTTCGCGGTCAGAGGACCAGGACGACGGGGAGGAAGGGGAGGACCGTCGGTGTAAGGAAGGCTACGCTCGTCGCTGCGGCCAAGGAAGCAGCGAAGAAAGAAGAGAAGTAGAATGGGAGACCCGAAGAAGTCAAGGAAGCAGTATAGCAGGCCCAGGAGCCCTTGGAGGGCCGACCAGCTGGCTCAGGAGCTATATCTGCTCGGGACGTTCGGGCTTCGGAACAAGAGGGAGCTTTGGAAGGCCCAGACGCAGTTAAGCTCGGTAAGGAAGCAGGCGAGGACCCTGCTCGCAGCGACGGCGGCGGTCAGGCTCAGGGAGGAGAACAAGCTGCTCGATAGCCTCCGCAGGAGGGGCCTTGTGGGCGAGGCGGCCACCCTGGACGACATCCTCAGCCTTACGGTCGAGGACATGCTCGCCAGGAGGCTCCAGTCGATGGTATTCAAGAAAGGGATGTCGCTCTCTCCTCTTCACTCTCGCCAGCTGATAGTGCACGGCCACGTGTCGGTGGGAGGGAGGATAATCACGGTCCCTGGATACGAGGTCGGGGGCCGGGAGGAAGCGACCATCAGCCTGGTAGGCGGGGTCGCCCAGAAGGCGGAACAGGAGGCGCAAGCTGCCGAACCCCAGAAGACAGACGCGCCGGCGGCCGAGCCGGCCAGGGCGCAGTGAGATAGATGTCAGAGGAAGAGATTCTCGCGGATCGCTGGGCGGTCTGCCACATCTACTCTTCCTACAACAACACGATAGTCCACATCACAGACCTGACAGGAGCGGAGACGATCGCGTTCTCCTCCGGAGGAAGGCACGTCAAGGCGGACAGGTTCGAGTCTTCTCCTTATGCGGCCATGAGGAGCGCATCCGCAGCCTCCGAGGTCGCGAAGTCGAAGGGGATTTCTGCCGTGCACATCAAGGTAAGGGCGGTCGGCGGGACTGGTCCGAGGACACCCGGGCCGGGTGCCCAGGCGGCGATCCGTGCCATCGCAAGGGCCGGATTCAAGATCGGCAGGATAGAAGACGCCACCCCCATCCCCCACGACACCACCAGGAAGAAGGGCGGCCGAAGGGGAAGAAGGGCGTAGGTATCAGATTTCCTTCAGCACTTCCACGGAGTCAACCTTTCCATCCCCGTCTTTGTCGACCCCATGCAGCAGGGCGGCGAAGCGTCCCGACCTGTACTTTGCGAAGAGCGTCCCCGCGTAGTTGCAGACCCCGATGATAGCAGCCTTCGTGCCGGCGCCGGTAAGCCCTGCGATCACCACGCAGGTCTTCGACGCATCCCAGGGGTTCGGTATCTTGGCCACGAGGCAGTCGAGCTCGGAGGCGTGGGTGTTCCCCTCGTCGTCGATGATTGCGCTCCAGAAGCCGCTCTGGCTGAACTTGTACGGGAGGCGCGGGTTCAGCTCCTCGGCTATGACGTTGTTCCTCGGACCCCCGACGATGACGAGGTTGGAAGAAAGGAGCTTCTCCGCCCTAAGGTCGACGTCGAGCTTCACCGGGAACCTTTCGGGCAGGTTCACGAACTGCCCCAGGGCGAAACCGAGCTGCACGGCGTAGTGGCCGTCGCGCGCCTGCGTCCCTGCGGCTCCGTGCTCCATGGGCGAACCGACGACCACCCACCCGTCGAACTCGCCGTTGTTGAGGAACTCGCTGAAGAACCTGCCCAGCGCCTTTGATCTCCCGGCGGACTTCAGCGTAGGGAGCGCTTCTCCCTTCACCGGGAACTCCACGGCGTAGCCGTCGGAAGCGAGGGCGTACAGGTTGGCTTCCCCACCGTTGATCAGCTCGCTCCTCACCCGGGTGATGAGGCCGGATTTCACGAGGCGGCCGACGTGGTAGTAGATAGTCTGATGGTGCGCCCCGAGCGACCTGGCAATTTCTGCCGGATACTTCGGGCCTGTGGCGAGCAGCGCCAGGATCTTCTGCCCCATCCGGCCGGATGCCGGGCGGAACCCGTCCGGCCTGTCAGAGACCAAGACGCGCATCGCCGTCCGCGCTTCAGACTTTGGGTCGTAGAGTATCTTCTCCTTGGGCAACGCCGGACCGGCGGGGCGACCCTACATATACAGTTTTGCATGGTGTCCCTCCCTCGTGTCCCCTTCAATGCGCGACCATGCAAAGGCGACTGTGAGTGGTAGAGGAGATTCTTTTGCTGGGTTTAAACGGCCACAGGCTGTCGACAGGCAGAGATGTGCGGGATAATCGGGTGCGTAGCCGAAGAGCCAGTGGCGGACATCCTCCTCGAGGGGCTGAAGCGGGTCGAGTACAGGGGATACGACTCGGCAGGCATGGCGACCATAAGCGGCAGAAGGCTCGGGGTAAGGAAAGGCGTGGGCAGGGTCAGCGAGATCGAAGAGAGGAAGAAGATGTCTGAGATGTCCGGCAGCACAGGCATGGCTCATACGAGATGGGCGACGCATGGCGGAGTGACAGACGAAAACGCCCACCCTCACGCTTCCTGCAGGGAGACGGTAGCAGTGATCCACAACGGGATCATTGAGAACTACATCCCTCTGAAGAAAGGGCTGCAGGCGAAGGGACACCGTTTCAAGAGCGAGACCGACACAGAAGTCATCTCGCACCTGGTAGAAGACGAATACAAGAGGACGAAGGACCCGCTGAAGGCGACGGTGGCGGCGGTCAAGAAGCTCAAAGGGCAGTATGCCATCGTGGTACTTTTCCAGGACAGGTCGGACGTGATGACGGGTGCCCGTAAGGACGCCCCGCTCATCGTAGGGGTCGGAAAGAACAAGACCTTCCTCGCGAGCGACGTGCTGGCGTTCATCGGGCAGACTGACAGAACCATATTCCTTGACAACCTGGAAGCGGTGGAGATCACCAAGGACAGGGTGAAGATAGTCGGTCCAGACGGGAAAGCCGTCAGCCGGGAGCCGACGCAGGTGGCATGGGAGCTCTCTGACGTCTCGAAGAGCGCCTTCGCGCACTACACCTTGAAGGAGATCAACGAGCAGCCGAAGACGGTCTTGTCCGCCTCCGTCCAGGACAAGGCCAAGGTGGAGAGGTTCGCGCAGGCGATCAGGAAGGCGAAGTCGGTGTACATCACCGCGTCGGGGACGTCCTACCACGCCGGGCTCCTGATGAAGTTCAGGCTGAACAAGGAAGCGAAGATCAGGACGGACGTGGTAGTGGCCGGGGAGCTGAAGGAGCACACCGAGTTCATGGGGGACGGGTCCGTGGTGGTGGCGTTCTCCCAGAGCGGCGAGACCGCGGACGTGATGGAAGCGGTGAAGGAGGCCAAGAAGCACGGCGCGAAGGTCTACTCCATAGTGAACGCTGTAGGCTCTTCGCTTGCACGTGAGAGCGACGAAGTTCTGCTGCTCAACTGCGGCCCCGAGGTCGGGGTCGCCGCGACCAAGAGCTTCACGTCGCAGGTGGTTGTGGCGAACATCGTCGTGGACGCGGTCCTTGGGAAGAAGCGGTCGAACGGATACAAGGAGCTCTCCGAGGCGGTCGCAGAGGCGCTGAAGTGCGAGGCGGAAGTCCTTGAGCTGGTGCGCCTCTACATGGGCCGGCCGGACTTCTACTTCGTCGCCAGGGGGTACGAGAGCCCCGTCGCCCTCGAGGGCGCGCTCAAGCTCAAGGAGCTGTCATACATCCACGCGGAAGGGATGCCCGCCAGCGAGCTGAAGCACGGCACCCTTGCGCTCATCGAAGACGGGACGCCGGTGGTGATCATAAACCCGAGCGGCCCGAACCACGCGGAGTCGCTCTCGAACGCTGAGGAGCTCAAGGCAAGAGGGGCAGACCTCATCGGCATTTCAGACGAGGAGGACGAGGTGTACAAGCACTTCATCCACGTGCCCAAGGTGCAGCCGAAGTTCGCCCCGATCGTAGAAGCGGTACCGCTGCAGCTCTTGGCGTATCACATGAGCGTCGCCAGGTCCAACAACCCAGATTATCCGCGGAATCTCGCAAAATCTGTAACGGTGAAGTAAGAGGCAGGGGTCGCCCGCTGGAACAGGCGGGGATCTGGTCTGCACCCGGGCCTCGGCGGAGCCTCCAGTTTGCGCTGCGACAGAACTGGCGCGGCGTAAGTCGGTCCGCACCAGCATGACCGACGGCCGAACCCGTCCGAGTGTTGTTCGCACCTGGCCTTGCCGAAAGAAATGCGGCTTCGCGCGACGGAGACCGGAGCTTCGGAAAACAATTAAGCGAAGTTAGCGAAGGCTCCGCCGTGGTATCGAAGAAAGAGGTTCTTTCCAAACCAGTAGCGACGATAGAAGTAGGCAAGAAGAGCATCTCGGGGCTTCTCGACGAGATGTCCCAGACCGGGTTTCAGGGCAAGAAGCTGGGCGAGGTGGCGAAGATATGGACGGAGATGGCAAAGCAGAAGGGGCTGACCGTGTTCCTCGGGCTGACGGGTTCGCTGAGCACCACAGGCCAGTGGAAGATCATCAGGTGGCTTGTGGAGAACAGGTACGTGGACGTCGTCGTCAGCACGGGAGCGAACATCTCCGAGGACATACTCGAAGCGCTGGGGTACCACTACTACCAGGGGACATGGCTGGCGGACGACGAAGCCCTCCTGAGGATGAAGGTGGACAGGTTCTATGACGTCTACGCAGACGAGATGCAGTACAGGAAGCTGGAGCGGACTATCTACAGCTTCGCGAATACGCTCGACCCGAAGAAGGTCTACTCGACCCGCGAGTTCCTCTACCAGTTCGGCGGGTACCTGAACAAGAAGGGGATAGACAGCATAGTCGCAGCCGCGCACAGGGCGAAGGTCCCGATGTACTCTCCTGGGCTGATCGACAGCGGGTACGGGGTGGCGCTCAGCCTTCTGAGGCGCGAGAAAGGGAAGATGATCAGGCTCGACCAGACGAAGGACATGGAAGAGCTCGCGCAGATAGCCGAGAAGACCAAGAGGACGGGCGTGGTCTACCTGGGCGGCGGGGTCCCCAAGGATACCATACAGCTGTCCACCATAATCAAGTCGCTCTCCAAGGGCGGAGAAGAGGAGACTCCTCACGAATATGCGATCCAGATCACAGCGGACAGCCCCCAGTGGGGTGGGCTGTCAGGGTGCACTCTGGAGGAAGCGATCAGCTGGGGGAAGATAAAGTCAGACGCGAAGAAAGCGACCCTCTACGCGGACATCACGCTGGCGCTCCCCATTGTGGCGCACGCGCTCAACGAGAAGACGTCAGGGCGGAGCCACCCTCCAGACCTTTCCTGGGTTTTCAAGAACTAGCCAGTGCCGCTTCGTCTGGACGCGGCAGCGTCCTCTCCGCGGAGCGTTTCACGGACCAGGCGCTGGCAGTCGCGGGCGAGTTCCACCGACGCTCCTAGGTAACCGGAAGGGTCCGGACCCTGGATGCGCTTCCCGGCTTTCAGCGACTTCCTGACCTTCTCGTAGCCGCGGACGTCGCCGGCGAGGCGGCGTAAGATCTGCTCCCTCTCGGCCAGCACCTCCGGGTGCCTCCTCAGGTCCTCCTCCATCGCAAGCCTCTCGACCTTCATCGACCCGAGGGAGGCGGCGAGCCTGCTGGAGGCCACCATGGAGTGGGCGAGCCCCTGGCCGACCATCCTCCGGACGACCGAGTCGGACAGATCCCTCTGGAGCCTGGTCTGCTGGAGCCTGTATGCGATCATCATGAGCAAGGAGGTCGAAATGTCCGCCTGTCCCTCGGCGTTCTCGACGTCGACGGGGTTCTCTTTCTGGGGCATGGTGGACGAGCTCACCTTTCCCGGGCGGACGAAGTGCACGAAGTCCAGGGCCTGGTACATCCAAAGGTCCTTCGAAAGCGACGAGATGAGCTGGTTGATGTTGATGACCAGGTGGAGGATGTCCGACAGCCTCTCGCCCGGGACCACCTGGGTCGAATAGGCTGCGGAGTCGACCCCGAAGCTTTCGACGAACTTCGAAAGCGCGCGGGGCCAGTCTGCCCTCGCGAGCAGGCCGAACGAAGCGAAAGTCCCGACAGCGCCCGAGAACTTGGCCATGGGTGTGGTGCGGGAGAGCAGCGACGTCCTCTCCGCGAGCCTTACCGCGAACACTGCCATCTCCCTCCCGAAGGTCGTCGGGACCGCAGGCCTCCCGTGGGTCCTCGCCGCCATCGCGGTGGACGCCTCTCTGGACGCGAGCCGTGCGACAGCGGAGGCGAGGGCAGAGTACGCCGGAACCAGCACCTCGCGCAGCGCGGACTTCAGCAATACAGCGTAGGCCAGGCTGTTCGTGTCTTCGCTCGTGAGCCCCAGGTGCACGAAGGGGGCCAGAGCGGGGGAACCGGAGGCCAGTAGGGACTCCCGAATGTAGACCTCCACAGCCTTCACGTCGTGCCCGAGCTTCGCCTCGAGCTTCTCCAGGGCGGCCATGTCAGCTCCGAGCTTCGGGACCTTCCCCTTCGGCGCCACCCCCATTCTGGTGAGGAGCTCGAGGTAGGCCAGCTCGACCCTTACTCTCTCCCCCATCAGGGCCCTTTCTGTGAAGTAGCGCTCGAGCGGCGACGCTTCCCGTCTGTACCTGCCGTCTATGGGCGAGATGGCGTCAAAGCTCAATTGTCCTCGACCTGTCCTCGCCGTGCGAGACGATCTTCACGCTGACTCCCAGCGCTTCTTCTATGTAGTCGACGAACCGCTTCACCACGGGAGAGAGCCCGCCGTCGAAGCTTGCCCCGTATAGGGAGAAAGGAGACTCGAGCACAGGCTCGGCCTCGCCCAGTCGCCCCGACACCCGCTGGAAGTCGGTGGTCT
>JAKAPN010000294.1 GCA_021822995.1 archaeon | reverse complement strand
TTGGTTGACTCCGTTTTGTAGTAGGTGAAGAAGACCCAAAAACAGGCTCATCTGGCCAAAAGGAGTTAATTCCGAGCGATTCTAATCCGGGCCCGGTGGGGCCCCGACCCACTGTGGGTTCGAATCCGTTCTCATAACGAAGCGAAAGCACGAGGAAACCAGACCGAGGTGGTATGCCCATTCATGCCCAACGGACGGAGTCGGTGTTGCGGGTCGGACTTGAGCCGACTGCGTTCTAGCCTTCAGCGGCGAGACAAAAGGTGCCGAAGGAGGAAGTCCGTCGCGGCCGTGTATCCCCTGATCCTGTTCTTCAGCTTCACCAGGCCGTGCCCCTCGTCTTCGAAGACCATTACCTCCACTGTCCTCCCGCGCTTCTTCAGCGCCCTTTCGATCTGCCTCGTCTCCCCGAAGGGGACCCGGGGGTCATTGGTACCATGGATCATGAAGAGCGGGGCCGTTATCTTCGAAGCGTTGTTGAGCGGAGATATGCTGTCGAGGAACTCTCTGTCCTTCTGTGGGTCCCCGTACTCGGCCGCCCTGAGCTTCCTTCTCCAGGGCCCGGTACGCTTCAGGAACGTGACGAAGTTCGAGATCCCGACGATGTCGACCCCGGCGGCCCAGAGTCTCGGGTAGCGGTACATGCACGCCAGCACCATGAACCCGCCGTAGCTCCCCCCGAGGACGCCCACCTTCCTTGGGTCCACTCTCCCTCCCTCCTCCAGATGCTTGACCATGCTTTCGATGTCCGCGACGGAGTTCATCCTCAGCCTCACGTCGTCCAGGTGGGTGTAGGTCCTTCCATACCCCGTGCTCCCTCGGACGTTCGGCGCGACCACCGACATCCCCACCGACGCGAAGAACTGCACGACAGGGTTGAACCCGGGTCTGAACTGGGCCTCAGGTCCCCCATGTATGTAGACGACGGCGGGCAGAGCGGCGCCAGAGCCGCCGGCATCGTAGAAGAAGCAGGGGATAGAGAGCCCGTCGAAGGAGGTAAATCTGAAGAGCTTCGGAGGCGAGAGGTCCTTCAGGGGGAGTCCCGACGCGGAACTCTTGGTGACCCGCCTGGTGGAACCATCCCCGAGGTCGTGGACCCAGACGTCCTGGTTGTGGTTTGCCCCGGAGAACGCGAAGGCTAACATCCGGCCCCCATGCGACCACTTTAGCCCGGTGATCACCCCGGACGGCGTCTTGACTTCGACCTGGGGGCCCGGGGCCTCCCAGACGATGAGTCTGCTCAGACCATCCACGTTGCTCGTAAACGCCAGCCTCCGGCCGTCGTCCGAGAGCTCTAGCTCTTCGACGTCCCATTTGGAATCGACGAGGACATCAGGCTTGCTCCCTTCCGGTTCGACGACCGCGGGCGCCGCGAACTCCCTCCCTAGGTCTGTCACAAGGTAGATTCGACCGTCGGGAGAGAACTGCGCTTCGGTGAACGTCGCGTCCCCCTTGTGCTGTGTAAGAAGGCTAGGGGCGCCGCCTTTCGCCCCGACGAGGAACAGGTCGTGGTTGAACGGGGCGTGGACTCTGTGCAATAGGACGGACCTCCCATCCGGGGACCATCCGACGCCGTAGTTCGTGTGGTCGCTCCTGTGGACGAACCGCGGCCTCCCGGTCGACAGCTGCATCGTGTAGACGTCGAAGAACGCCCTGTCTCTGGCGTTGGACGAGAAGAGGATCGAGCCTTCGTCGGGCGACCAGCCACCGAAGTCGTGGATGACGTCCGGGCTGTCCGTGAGCTGCGTCAGCTCGTTGGCTCCGTCCTTCGCCGAGAAGAGCTGAAAGCGTTCGTCCCCTCCGTGGTCCTTTCCGAATACGAAAGAGTCGCTCTTCTTGGCGCTTGAAACGAATCCGACCCTGTCCTCGAAGTGAGTGAGTTGCTGGGGGGCGCCGTCCTCGAGGTCAACCGACCAGACCTGAGGGACCCCTGTCGTGTCTGAAACGTAAACCAGTCTCCTGTCGTCGTAAGAAAACGTGGGGCCGTACGACGACCGCACGGAAAGGTACCTGACGAGCGTGCGCTGAATGGCTTCGGTTTTGCGTCGAGTCACTGGGCAGACACAACGGGACGAGTCACGTTTTATGTCTTGGGTTCTGGTGCTTCTTGCGTCAGGACCACGGAAAATGAACGATGCCGCGGGTCGGCTGAGCACGCGCGGAATGAGTGTGCAGATTTAACGGACTCCACGCACGACTCGCTGGACACGACCTCGGATGGGGCGTGCCAGCCCTCGGTACGCGTCTGTGAAGTGGCTGAAACGACCTCAGATTGGTGAACTGAACCTGTTCTGAGCTATTTCATAGCGGGCCCGTGGGGTCCGGACCCATAATGGGTTCGAATCTTCCCTTGCAAACTCTAAATACATGTCTTCGCTGTATGACATGTAATGAGCGAAGCAGTTTCGGTCAGGCTCCCTGAGGACGTCGCGAAACGACTTGAGGAGCTCGCCAAGTCTCTGGACCGCCCCAAGACGTACATTGTCACGAAGGCACTGAGGGAGTACCTGGAGGAGTATGAAGACTACCTTATCGCCCTGCACCGGCTGAACGACAAGGACGACCGTCTGGTG
>JAKAPN010000007.1 GCA_021822995.1 archaeon | reverse complement strand
CAGGCTCCACGAAGACGTCGACGTCAGTGAACTCAAGACCATGGAGGGCTAAAACAATGTACAGTTCTCTCTTGCCGAAGTCGGAGACATCGGAGTAATCGCAAGTGTACCAGTATCTGCTCCTGTCTTCGGTCGTCATACCCATCGTCGCAGCTGCGCTGTGCTACCTCGCGGCACCCTGGCTCGGAAGACGGGTGGGCTGGGTCGCCTTCGCAGCGCTCTTCATCACAACTGCGGCACTCGTCTTCGCGGACGGCCCAGTCCTTTTCTCCGGAGGCGCGGTCCCTGCCGAGTCTTATGCTTGGGCACCCAGCGCAGGACTCACCTTCGGGTTCCTCGCTGACGGGCTCAGCTTCCCCATAGCCGTCCTCGTCAACCTCGTCCTTGCGGCCACTGCCGTATACTCCATGCCGTACATGCAGGCGAGGATCAAGATCCTCTATGGCGAGGACAAGCCTTCAAGGCTCGGCCTATACTATCTGAACTTCCTTCTGGTCGGCGCTGGGCTGATCGGGATAGTCTTCTCGACCAACCTGGTCGAGCTCTACCTGTTCCTCGAGCTGGTCCTAGTCCCGACCTTCGTGATAATCAGCCTGTTCGGCTACGTGCAGAAAGAGCGGGTGGCGATAATCTACATCATCTGGAACCAGCTTGGCGCGTTCATCTTCCTCGCCGGAATCGCGCTGTTCTACTCGGCCGCCGGGACCTTCAACCTCACCCCAGCGTCACTTGCCGCCGCCTCGTCCAACTCCCTCGCGTACTGGATCGTAGGGCTGATCCTGGTCGGCTGGCTGGTCAAAATGGCGGTCTTCGGGGTCCACATGTGGCTGCCGATAACTGAAGCCGAGCCACCCACTTCATTCGCCCCCACAATGGCTGTGGTGTCGGGGATAGGGGTCTACGTGATAGCCAGGGTCCTCTTTTTCGGGATGACTTCGATCTTCAGCGCGTTCAGCCTCCCCCTGATGGCATGGGCCGTGCTCACGATGTTCTACGGTGGCATGGTGGCCATGGTCCAGAACGACGTAAAGTACATCTTCGCATGGTCGACCATGAGCCAGACGGCCTACTCGGTGCTGGGGCTGGCGAGCACTTCCGCTCTTGGTGCTGCCGGCGCGGTCTTCTTCTTCGGGAGCCAGATACTCGGCAAATTCGTGATGTTCGCTGTCGCCGGAATCATCGTGACCCAGGTCGGGACCAGGGACGTGAGGAAGTTAGGGGGGCTCGCGGCCAAGATGCCTTTCACCGCGGCGCTGTTCGTCCTTGGCGCGCTCATACTCTCCGCAGTCCCGCCCACGAGCGGCTTCCAGTCCGAGTGGATAATGTTTGCAGGGATATTCTCAAAGGGTGCCCAGGGCTCCGGCGCGTACTTGGCGGTGGCGATACTAGGGCTCATCGCGACATTGTTCACCGTCGCCTATACCTTCTGGCCCATCAAGAGGATGTTCTTCGGGCCGCTAGCATCGGGACTGGACGGGGTGAAAGAGGCGCCGCTTACGATGACCGTCCCTCTTCTGGCAATCGTGGTTGTGTCGATTCTCATAGGCATCTACCCCGACCTAGTCTCGAAGTTCCTCATCGGGTTCGCGAACGCAGTCACCAGCGGAGGGATCGGCTGAGATGGTCTTCGCCATTCCGTCGTATTTCGTCTGGCTGATATTCATCGTCCCATATGTGGGGGCGCTAGTCACCCTGGCGCTCCGGAAGGCCGGGCGGCTCGGGGACTTCGCGGCCGTCGCGTCCGCGTTCGTGTCGGCGGCCTTCGCGTTCACCATGCTCCTCCCGGTCCTCGAGGGGCACTCCCCCAACGTGACAAGCGTCCCTCCGTTGGCAACGAGCATCCCCTGGATTTCAGGGCTGGGAATCACAGTGGGGGTCCTCACAGATTCCTACACTGCCATCTTGACGAACATAATCGCCTGGGTAAGCTTCCTGATCATACTCTACAGCCTCGAGTACATGAAGGAAGACGGCGGCCACAATCGCTACTTCTTCTTCGTAATCCTCTTCATCGGGAGCATGCAGCTCATCATCCTCTCTGACAACCTGCTCTCGCTCTTCGTCGGCTGGGAGATGGTGGGACTCTGCAGCTTTGCGTTGATAGGCCACTACTGGAAGGACGAGACTAAAGACTGGGTCGGGACGCCGGGCGAAAAAGCACTGGGGGAGGAGCAGGCGTACTCGCCGTCTCACGCTGGAATGAAGGCCTTCGTCATGACGAGGATTGGCGACGTGGCTATGCTCGCCGGCATTCTGATCCTGTTCTACTATTCCGGGACTTTCAACTACCACGCCCTGGCCGGCGACCAGGGACTTTGGTTCCAGCACCTGTATTCGAACGGCCTGCTGGTGCCGGTTGGGCTCCTTATCTTCGGGGGAGCCGTCGGAAAGTCCGCGCAGTTCCCACTTCACGAGTGGCTCCCCGACGCCATGGCTGGTCCGGCTCCGGTCTCGGCCCTGATACACGCGGCGACGATGGTGAAGGCAGGGGTGGTCCTGATCGCGAGAATCGCCCCAATCTTCTATTTCATCGCCCTGTCAGACCCGAACCTGGGCGTAGGCACAGTCCAACCGTTTTTCATGACCGTCGCCTGGATCGGCGCCTTCACGGCGATACTGGCGGCCAGCCAGGCTCTCGTCGGGTTCGAGCTGAAGAAGATCCTGGCCTATTCGACGGTCTCACAGATCGGCTACATGATGCTCGCCGTTGGTGTGGCTGGCCTGTCCACAAACTTCGCGCTCGGGCTGTCGGCAGCTCTCTACCAACTGATGAGCCACGCCATCTTCAAGGCCTGCCTGTTCCTCGCCGCCGGCGCGCTCATTCACGCCGCTGACTCGAAATACATCAGCGACATGGGAGGCATGCGCGACAAGATGAAGCTCACTTTCGCCGCTGTCATGATCGCAGCCGCTTCGCTCTCGGGGATCCCTCCCTTCAGCGGCTTCTGGAGCAAAGACGCGGTCCTCGGCGCGGCATGGGGCTCGGGCCAGTACGCTTTGTTCGCTGTGGGGGCCCTGACGGCGGGACTGACCGCCTTCTACTCGTTCAGGATGCTCGGCATGGTCTTCTACGGTGACAGGAGCAAGCGGCTCGCGCAGGTGGAGGCCGAAGGGCACCATGTCCACGAGCCTAGCCCCATAATGTGGGTCCCCTACTCCATACTCGCTGGGGTTACGGTAGTCATCGGGCTGGTAGCGTCCGCGGGCCTCGTTATCCCCTCCCTCAACGTAGACGCGACCTTGCAGGCAGCGGCGCAGAGCTACATCCGCTACCTTTTCCCCAACGTGTCGATGGCCGCTCCTTCAGGGACGGTCGAAGCCATACCCGCTGGGCTGACGCTGGCGATAGTTGTAATCGGCTTCTTCGCCGCTGCGGTCATATACATGGCAAGGAGAACGCCTCCTACAAGGTTCGTCGGAGAAACCGGGTTCATGCACGGCCTTTACAACTTCCTGGAGAAAAGATGGTACATCAACGCCGTGTACTACAAGGTCTTCGTCAATGCTCCAATCGCGTTCTCTCGCTGGGTCAGCGACAACTTCGACTACAAGGGGCTCTTCAGGGTAAACGAAGCCGGGTCCACTCTGGGAGTTGCAGCATCCGGGGCGAGCAACTGGGTAGACGTTAACATCATCGACGGGGCCGCGAACGGGTTCTCAGAGCTCGGGCAATCGCTCTCGAGGGCCTTCCGGAGGCTTCAGACAGGCGTGGTCGAACAGTACGCCCTCCTCTTCGCGGTCGGGATCATCTTGCTGATCGCGTTCATGTTGGTGGCGATGTGGCAGGCTGGGCAGGGGGTCTTCCTACCATGAGCTTCGTTCTTTCGCTGCTCATCGCACTCCCACTCTTCGCCACGCCGATAGTCTACGCTCTGTTCAAGGTGAACAGGAGGCTTGGCATCTACGGGTCGCTGGCAATCTCGACGGTGGTGGTGCTCATCACGGCCTACATCTTCTGGCAGGTCTACGCGACCCCGCCGGCACCCGGTCAGTACCTCTTCCAAGAGAGGTACTCCTGGGTAAGCTTCAGCTACTTCGGGCTCGACTACCTGGTCGGAACAGACGGGCTCAGTTCCCCCCTGCTTTTCGTCTCAGCCCTCCTGACCGTCCTGGCCATTTACGGCTCGAGGAAGCTGATCGACCACCACGAGGCAGAGTATTACTCTCTGATCTTCCTGTTCGAGGGAGCCATCATGGGGGTTTTCTCCTCCCTGAACCTCATCCTGTTCTACATCTTCTGGGAAGTAGTGCTCATCCCGATGTTCTTCTTCATCGGAGTCTGGGGCGGCCCCAGGAGGAAGTACGCCGCGCTGAAGTTCATCATCTTCACCTTCGCCGGCAGCACCGTGATGCTGCTGGGGTTCCTCTACTTCTACATGGGGATGTCCACCCCGACGTTCGACATACCGGCGATTCAGACGCTGCTCCTGACCCACCAGGTCCCCGTTGCGCTGGAGTACCTCCCGCTGCTCGCGTCGTTCATCGGCTTCGCGGTGAAGCTGCCGCTTTTCCCCTTCCATACATGGCTCCCCGACGCCCACGTGGAGGCACCCGCCCCGATTTCCGTCCTCCTGGCCGGGGTCCTCCTCAAGATGGGTGGGTACGGGTTTCTGAGGATCAGCATCGGGCTCTTCCCCAACGCGTCGGCGGAGTACGCGTGGGTCTTCTTGGGTCTGGGGCTTTTTTCGATGTTCTACGGGGCCGTGGCAGCGATCCTACAAAAGGACATGAAGAAGATGATAGCATTCACCAGCATCAACCACATGGGTTTCGTCCTCTTCGGAGCCTACGCGACCCTGGTTTCTGGGAACCTGCTCGGCATCCAGGGAGCAATCTTCCAGATGTTCACCCACGGACTCGCGGTCGGGTGTCTCTTCATGCTCTCGGGCTTCATACAACATTCGGCAGGGACCAGAGAGATCCCGAAGCTCAAGGGGCTGGGGAAGATCATGCCTCGCACCGCCGCCATTCTGATGCTCGGGTCTGCTGCGGCTATGGGGCTGCCTCCATTCGCAAGTTTCCTTGCGGAGTTCATGGTGATATCGGCGGGCATCTCAGCCTCGGCCTTTACGGCGATCTCCATACTCGTCCCGGTGCTGACGGCGGGCTACTTCCTGTGGATGATCAAGCGGACGGTCCTTTCGCCCGCGGAGGGCGGCCATGACGTTCACGACATGGGGTGGGCAGACGTGGCCGGCTTCGCGGTCTTTCTCATTCCACTGGTGGTCTTGATCGTGGCCTCTTACCTCGTCCTCACCCCCGCCCTCCCGGTGGCGCAGTTCCTGAAGGGGCTGGCATCATGATCGACTACCTGACAGGAGCCATCGTCATCCTCGCCGGAGCGGCTCTGCTCCTCCCCCTGCTCCAGCTGTCAAAGAGGAGCTCCGAGAAGCTTCCAGGTTACCTCCTGTCGTTGGCGCTAGGGGTCGCGATGGTGTTCCTTCTGATGTTCACCATCAACCCAACTCAAGTCTCTTGGTCGGGGAACCTGATCGCCCCAGACAAGCTCGGCGGGATCTTCGCGCTCGTGACGGTCGGGGTGACCCTTGCCGTCGCCTTGGCTTCTATCGACTACCAGAAGGGTCCCAGCAACCCCGTGTACTACAGCCTGCTGGCGTTCACCGCCCTCGGCATGGTCCTGCTGGCCTACGCCCAGGATCTGCTGCTGCTCTTCGTCTCATGGGAGCTCATGAGCCTCCCGACCTACGTGCTGGCAGGGTTCGACAAGAAGATCCGCTCGAACGAAGCGTCAGTGAAGTACGCCATCATCGGCGCCATGTCGTCGGCCGTAATACTCTACGCCATCAGCCTTGCCTATGGCCTAACCGGAAGCACCCAGATCTCGCAGGTAGTGCAACAGTTCGTCAACCATCCGACCGCGTTGGCCGGGGTCGCCACTCTCCTCTTCGTCGCAGGCTTCGGGTTCAAGATGTCGATAGTACCATTCCACATGTGGATACCTGACGCGTACGAAGGCGCCCCTACCACCATCAGCACGCTGCTAGCAGCGGCCACGAAGAAAGCCGGGTTCATAGCAGCGATCAGGGTCCTCCTCGCGATTACCACCATCTATGTTGTGACGCAGAGCCCTCTGTTCACGATGGCGAACGTCTTCGCTGTCCTCGCCGTCCTGACCATGACCCTCGGAAACGTCTCCGCCCTCACCCAGAAGAGCATGACAAGGCTGCTCGCATACTCCAGCATCGCGCAGGCCGGCTACATGCTCATCGGGTTCGTCGCATTCTCGAACGCCCCTGGCTCTGCGGCGGCTTCTCTTGGGCTTACAGGGACGATCTTCCACGTCATCAACCACTCTGTCATGAAGGGGGTGGCCTTCCTTGCGGCAGCGCTGGTGGCAATGCAGCTCAGGAGAAGCGACCTGAAGGCATACGACGGCCTCGCGCGGCGCATGCCGCTGACGGCGTTCACCCTCGCGGTCGCGTTCCTCGGTCTGGCGGGCGTCCCGCCCCTAAGCGGATTCTGGAGCAAGCTAATCTTGGTACTATCGGTCGCCAACGGCCCCTACGCTTGGCTGGCTCTAGCTGCCATCCTGAACTCCGCCTTCAGCCTCGGGTACTACGCATGGCTGATCAAGAGGATGTACATCGATGACCCTGAAAGCACTGAGAAAGTGAAAGAGCCATTCTGGTTCGTCATGGTCTTTGCGGTCATGGTGGGACTCATAATCGGGATAGGTCTCTTCCCTCAGCAGGTAATCAGTTTCGCTTCTAGCGCAGCTAGCAGCTTCGTTGGCTAGTGCCACTCGACGGAGACCCTGATCCGGTCAGGGAAGATCTTCCTGAACGGCTTGCCTGTGCCGGAGTAGAACTTCGTGAAGAACTCGTACAGGTGCAACCTGAG
The DNA here is from genome assembly GCA_021822995.1 of archaeon. Taxonomy (GTDB): domain Archaea; phylum Thermoproteota; class Nitrososphaeria; order Nitrososphaerales; family Gagatemarchaeaceae; genus UBA183. Next base: position 5,473 of record JAKAPN010000007.1, on the reverse strand, counting down.
GTCCTGCACATAGACGATGAAGGCCTCGAATGCCAGAATCATGATGTTGAAGATTACCCAAGGGACAATCATGAGGGGGTTGGACCAGGGCTGCAGGAGATTGACGATCAGGAGGAGGGCGGCATGGACGAGCAGCATGACGGCGAGCCTGACGTAGCTGATCGTGTTAGACATGAACTGGGATATCCTTTCGAAGACCTCGAGCCCTCCATTCGACAGCGCTCCGAGCGCAGAGCCCCCCTTCAGCTTGCCGGTCGCGATGGCTACGCTCTTCCCCGCGAGCAGGACGAGCATCGACGGCACCAGTATTGCTATCGACGCAGCCCCGAGGACGTTGTTCGGAATGCCCAGCAAGGGGTTGGCGCGTGAGCTGCTAAGCACATTGAAGCTGAATCCGACGCCCACGAAGGCTAGGCCATAGCCGACCCCCGAAAGGTACATCGTGAAGACGGGGATCTTCTCCAGCCACAGCTCGATGGGGTTGTGCTCCTTGGCGGCTTGGTACACGTCCAGCCCGAGAGCGGTGATGAGGTGAGCTATCCCGACAAGGAAGCTTATGATCAGTACGAGGTTGACTCCGGCCCACGGCGTAGGGAGGAAGTTGAACGTGTCAACCGAGCCCGCGGAGCGACGAATGATCTCTATCAGCGGTGGGATGGGGACGAAGTTCTGGAACGACAACTCGAAGAACTCGCCGAAGACCACTCCGAAGACCGTCGCCGAAATCCCCGAGACAAGGAAGATGTTCGCCCATTTCCTCATGTTGCCCGTCGACCTCTGCCTCACTAGGAGCATGAACAGCGTGAGTATCAGACCGTGCCCGACGTCTCCGAACATCATCCCGAAGAAGATTGGAAACACGAACGACACGAGGGGGGTGGGGTCCACCTCATGCCCGGCGGGCGTCCCCTGCTCGAGGACTATCGGCTGCGTGAGGTCAAGCCCGGGCTTGTTCACCATGAGCGTAGGAACGCCGTCGTGTTCAGACCTCTCTTCCAGTCCTTCCACGTGCACCATCCACCTTCCGAAGATGCGGTTGAACTCTGATTCCCTCTTCGCGGGGATGTAGCCCGAAATCGTCGCCATCCGCTGCATCCCGCCCGAAACTCTGGCTTCGTCGAGGGTCTTGCGGGCGACATCCGAGAGCTCTCTGAGCGCCAGGAGCTCGGCTGCGTGCTTCTTCTTCGCCTCCGACATCATCGATTCAGCCTTCTGCCTCTCGGCAATCGCCCCTTCATGGTCCGACTTTGCCCTCTGGAACGCCAGGGTGGGGTTCTGCGGGATGCCTGCGGGTATAACCAGAGGCTTCAGCTCTAGGAGCTTCAGCGTCTTGTCCAGCTTAGCTTCCTCTTCCCTGGGGACAGCTACTAGGACCAGAGTCTGATCCTTGGCGACCTCGTGCTTGACGAAGAGGGCTCCGGGGAGAGAGTTCATGAGCTCCGTAACCTTGTCGCTTGCGACGACCGTGACGAGGGCCTTGAAGAGCGACACTTGGCCCAGCCCGGCAAGGTCAGCCGAGAACTCTGAAACCACCCTCAGCGACCCCATTAGCACTTCGGCGTCTGTCTCGTCTTTCTGCGCCTTCTGCACTGCCGCTTTCCCAGCTTTGACCTCATCGGCGATGGGGCTCAACCGAGACTCGGCCTTTGTGAGCAGGTCCTCCCAAGACGAGGCGTCGTAGCTGCTCTTGGGTATCTTGACGCCCCTGAAGACGATGTCTATCTGACCGGGCATCAGTTGGAGTCCCAGGTCTTTTACCGCCTGGTCCGCCTGCGCGAACAGCCTGACCGCCTTCACGGTGAGCTCCTGCACTCCGGGGTCGAAGTTCTGCGGCCCGCCTTCCACCGGATGGAAGTCCTCGAACTGGGCGAGCGCCTTCGCCACCTGGACATACTCGCTCCGAGGAGCGATGACGGTGGCCTTGGCTAGACGAGCGACACCCAAGTTCTACACTCTTTGCTTTTCTCGCGCGCCCGAGTTCCGTTATTAAGGGTGATGACACCCGGACCGCTTCACAGGCACGGGCTGGTCAGCGGTGGCCCTTGCTCGCTTTACAGCGCAGTCGTTATATGCAGTCGAAGTCCGCCTCTCATGAAGTCGAGAAGATTGTCGAGCAAGAGCTACGTCGGGACCAAAGCCTTCGCGCTTAGGGGTTCGTTGTTGGACGCCGCCGCTGTACAGAAGCTGGCGGAGTCTACTTCCTTGGACGAGCTCGTGAACAGGCTTCGGAGCACCCCATACGCGGACTCCCTCGCAAGCCTTTCGCCCCCGTTCAATGCGAGGAGGATCGAGCTCGCGCTGCGGGAACGGCTGGCGACCGTCCACCACTCGGTCACCCAGGGGGCTGGGCGATACAGGATATTGCAGCTCTATTATCTCAAGAACATCGCCTGGGACCTCAAACTCGCCCTGAAGGCTCGGGCACTGAACCGGACCTACGAGGAGTCAGCGGAGTACCTCGACATGAAAGCAGAGGAGCTCGTCGGGAGGCGCGACCTGATTGTCAAGGTCCTCTCGGCCAAGGACGTCAACGAGGCGGTGACGATGCTATCCGGCTCAGAGTTCTTCTCGGACGTCGAGAAGGCGCTAGCCGCCTACAACTCGAGGGGCGAAATCAGGTTCTTCGACGTCTATATCGACCACGCTGTCCTCTCGGCGATCTCGAGAGAGTATTCGCGCAACCCGTCGCTTTATGCGGGCAAGTCAGCCGACGTCAACGGCATCGCTGACATCGTGGCGCTCGACGTGGACTCGTATAATGTCCTGAGCACGCTGCGGGCTAAGCTGTGGGGGTTGCCGGAGTCCGAGGTTCAGGAAATGGTGGTAACGCCTGCGAAGAGGGTCCAGGCGTCAGCCCTCGCGAGCATGGCCTCGGCCGACTCCGTCTCAGAGGCCGTCAAGCTCATTGAATCTTCATACCGATTCTCTCCCCAAAGCGCGCCGAGCGACGAAGAACTGATCGACCAGGTCGAGGAAGGGTTCGCGAAGGCGATGAAGGACACCGCGACCCTGGCCTTCGTCTGGCAGGGGCTGAGCCCGGGCACGATCCTCGCCTTCATCAAACTGCTGGAATTCGAAGTCAGCAACCTCGCCGCTGTTGCGATCGGGGTCGAGGCAGGAATCGACCCGAAACAGATTCTGTCGAAAGTCAGGATCTAAACTTCGGATTTCCTCTTTCGAGCCGTGAACGTTTATAAGCGGTATTCGAAGGCGCTATTTCGTCAGAAGTCATGCGAAAGATTCTCCTCGGACTCCTAGGCATCGCTTTCTTGGCGGCGGCAGTTGTTGCATTCTCCGCCCCAGTTTCAGCGCAGACCACCACGCCCGCCGTCGCCTCGAACGGTAACAAGTTCATAGCGGCAGGTGTCGCGTTCGGCCTGGCGGCGCTGGGTGCGGGCATCGGTGTCGGCACATCTGGTTCGGCTGCTATCGCTGCGGTTACCGAGAAGGCAGAGGTCAGGACAACTGCTCTGATCTTCGTGGTGCTTGCAGAGGCAATCGCAATCTACGGGTTCGCAATCGCCTTCATCATCCTTGGGCAGACTGGTTAGTCGCAGGCGTCAGGCCACCCCTGATGAGGCCCGACAGACCTAGTATTCTCTGAGTATCGAAAAGTCGGACAGGTCCTCGAGGAAGATGGTAGCTTCGTTCCTAGGGATGTGAATGAGCATACGTTTAGCCTCCTCCGCATATGACTGTGCCTGCGCGGCCATCTTTCCGACAACCTCGCTCTCACTATGAGTCTTCAAGAGGCCCAACGACACCTTGTCCTTCGACCTCCAGTCGAGTAGGTCGTCCTTCAGCTGATATGCGATTCCGATGCACCTTCCATATCCGGCGAGGGCCTTGACTTCCTTTTCGTTCCCCCCTGCGATCAGAGCTCCTAGCTTGGCAGAGGTCTCGAAGAGCGAGGCGGTCTTGTCTGAGACTATCCTCAGGTACTCGTCCCAGGTCAGCTTGTAAATCTCGGGGTCTATTGTGAGCTCAGAGTACTCACCTTCGGACATCTGCATGGCAGCGTTGCTCACCTCTTCGGCTATCCTCCTGTCGTCGTACCTCGCGGCAATGGCTAGGATTGTCGCGAAAACGAAGTCAGCGCTCAAAAGCGAGGCCCCGTAGCCGTACTTCACATGAAAGGGTACCTTCCCCCTCCTTACCTTCTCGTCGTCGATCACGTCGTCATGGACGATTGACTCGGTGTGCAGTAGCTCCACAGCTACGGCCGCTCCCAAAACCGAGTCATCCGTGCATCCGAGGGCCTCCGCCGAAAGCATGAGCATGACCGGCCGGATCCGCTTTCCACCCTCTGTGGAATATACCAGTGGACCATGGAACCTGGAGTGAGAATAGAGCTTGAGCTCGCTCGAAAGAGCTTGGTCGACCCTCTGGACATACGACTTCATCCGGGCCTCCAGCGCTTCCATGGTGACCGCCTTGTCTTCCGCCAACCCCTCTCTCTAAAGTTCAACCTGTTAGGTTCGTATTTAATGCGTTCTCCTAACACTCCAGTTCGTTGCTCTCTTTCGGGGTGCACGCGTTCGAGGTTAACGCCAGACAGTACCTGCTCCTGCCCAAGCTCAACCTCGCGCAGATGGAGTATCTGGGCAGAAGTCTGGAGAGAGCAGGCTTCGACTTGGCGCACGGTACTACCCTAACCGCAAAACGCCCCGGGCTCGTCATACACATCGAGCAGCTCGGCCTTTGTTGGTCGTCTTCAGATCCGTCTGACTACATCCTTCCCTTGATACCGGGGATTTTGGGGTGCAAGAAGGAGTTGGCTTCGGTGGACGAGTTGCTGTCAGCTTATCTCACGTTCTTCCAACCGGGGAGGAAAACGGTCGTACGCGTCCGCCCTCGGTTGGAGATGCTATCGAGTTGGGACTGTTTGAGGGCGAGCGGGGCGTGCGGATTGGCTCCCGATGAATACTTGGTCATCCGCTCTCTTTTGGGCACTTCAACAGGCACATGCGGGGTGGTGACGGATTTCGGGGTCGAGGGTTGTTCCCCATTCTACGCGGGGAGACGGCTTTACTACCGATCGAGACTCCCGGCCTCCGAAGTCTTCCGCACCCTCGGAGTCGTGGGCTCCCACGCGCAGTACAACTCGTACCTGCCTAGAGACGGGGTGATCGAAGTCGAAAGGTCTTCCCCTGACGCCAGGGGTCTCGCTGACTGTCTCTCAGAAATGGGGGAATGGTGTTCCTTCATCCCAGCGGAGCGGGAAAGCTCTAATGTGCGACCTGAGTGGCCTTGCTCAGCCCCGGTAGTATAGCCCGGTCAAGCGTGCTGGCGCCGAAAGTATGCCGGCCTTTCGAGTCGGCGACCCGGGTTCGAATCCCGGCCGGGGCAGATTTCACGCACGAGTGAATTTGAGGTTCTTCTACTTACTGAGGAAGGTGGAAATCTCCCAGAGGTTCCCCTCTGGATCTTCGAAGTACGCTATTCTTTGGCCCCACGGATAGGTCTTGGGCGG
>JAKAPN010000293.1 GCA_021822995.1 archaeon | reverse complement strand
CGGTGGGCTCAAGGGACTGACTGTGAGCTCGTTCACAAGCGTGTCGCTCGACCCGCCGTTGGTCCTGGTCTCGATAGCCAAGGGGTCTGTACTGCACGACGCCCTGGCCGCAGCCGAAGCATACGCCGTCAACTTCCTAGCGGACGATCAGAAATCTGTGTCCGACAGGTTCGCCGGGAGGACCGGGGCGAAGGACAGGTTCGAAGGGATAAAGTTCACGAAAGGTATGACCGGGTCCCCCATCATCTCAGGGGCCAGGGCCGTGCTGGAATGCAGGGCATGGAAGGTGTACGACGGAGGAGACCACTCCATGCTCGTAGGCGAGGTCGTTTCGGCGAAGGCCTTGAACTCGAAGCGGCCTCTGGTCTACTACTCCCAGCAGTACACGACCACCGAGCAGATGGAATACCCCGCGCCTCCCTCCGACTTCGTTTGGTAGTCCCTACTTCGTAGATAGAAGATAGTCGGGCCTATCCTTGATCTTCGGCGCCGACGTGGCTGCGAAACCGCCGCCTTTGGACGACTTCACAAGCATCGCTTCGTCGAACCAACTACGCGGGGTAGGGGCGCCCCAGAACGTCTGCCGCTGGGAGTCGTTGAGCTTCCATCTGATCGGGACCCAGTCTGGGTCGGCGCTGATGTAGTCCCCGGTATAGAGCTCGATCCTGTTGCCGTCTGGGTCTCTCAGGTAGAGAAAGAACGCGTTGGACACTCCGTGCCTCCCTGGGCCCCTTTCCATGTTCTTCAGATATCCGCTCGCCGCGAGGATGTCCGCCGCGTCCAAGATCGAACTCCTGTCCGGCACCGTGAAGCCGGCGTGGTGCACCCTTGGCCCCGTTCCCGTAGTGAGCGCTATGTCGTGGCATGTGTGCTTCCTCCGCAGCCACGCCGCCCACAGGTCCGGCTTGGCGCCCTCGGTCTCGGTCACCTCGGTGCACCCGAACCCCAGGTCATCTACATACCAATCGTATGCCGCGGCCGCGTCCGGGAGCATGATGTTGAAGTGGTCCAGCCTCATCACCTTCGCCCCCCGGTGGTCCTGGAACTTCTGGAGCATCCACTCCTCCTTGGCCATCCTCGAGTAGAACTCCACCGGGAAACCGAACTGGTCTTCCACAAGCAGCGCCTTCCCCTGCCCCTTCTCCTGTCCCGCCTCGACCCATTTCGCGGTCCCGCCCTTCGACTTCGCCAGCTTCTCGATCGCCTTCAGCCCCGCTTCGTCCGAGACCCTGAACGCGAAGTGCCCCACGCCGGCGGTGTCTGACTTGGTCAGCGCCAGGCTGTGGTGGACCCTGTCCTCAAGGCCCCTGAGGTAGACGTGCGACCTGTCTTCCTCGGTCACCACGAAGCCGAGGGTGCGGACGTAGAACTCCTTCGCTTCCTTCAGGTCCGTGACAAGGAACTCGATGTGTCCCGCCTTGACGATGTCGAACCCTCTCTCCAAAGCGATCAGTCCTTCCGGTGCAGGAGCTCCTTCACCCGCTCCTTGTAAGGTTCCTTGTCATACCACGCATAGTACGCGCTTGCCATCCTCACCGGGTCTCCAAAAAAGAACCTCTCGTAAAGGTCCTGTCTGCCTCCGAAAGAGCTCCCCGCCGCGTCCCACGCGAGCTTGAACAGCCTGACCCGTTCTTCTCCGTCTGCCAGCTTCGCCTGGAAGTATCTCTCCACGTCTCCCCTCTCCGGCGAGTCCAGGATCTCCCGCGGAGGTATCGCCATCAACCCGCTCGCGCCCAGCTGCTTGATGATCGCGGAGAAGGACGGGGCGACACGGGGCCAGAGGTTCCTGGCGGTGTTGACCGGGTTGTAGTCGGGGGTCATCAGGCCCCACCTGTTGGGCTGGGCGTTGGCTTCGCTCGCAGCCACGAACGCCTTCATCGACTCCGCGGTGATCAGGATCTCGGTGATCTTCTCCTGCACCTGGGGGAACTGGTCCGCGCCTATCGTCTCTGCCACCAGGGCCGCCAGACCGGCGAAGAACTCTGCCTTGACTGCCTCTCTCACGGTGGCCTGGTGAGCCATGAACACGACGGCGCTCGTAGCTTCGTTCACCTTGTTCGCCTTCTCTGGGTCCTCGAGTATGAACACCCTCTCCCACGGCACGACGACGTCGTCGAAGACGACGACCGCGTCCTGCTCGTCGAACCTCGACGCGAGGGGGTGGTCAAACTGAGAATCGGAGGCGAACGACTCTCGGCACACGAACTTCAGCCCTTTGGCGGAGACGGGGATTGCGAACGCGATGGAATACGGGACGTCGTCCTGGCCCGACCTGACGACAGTCGACGGGAACACCATGATCTCGTCCGCTATGGGGAGCGTCGCCAGCATCCTTGCCCCACGTATCAAGACCCCTTCGTCCCTCTTCTCCACCACCCTCGCTGCGATGAAAGGGTCCGCCTGCTTCGACGGGCCGACGCCCCTGTTTGACTGGGGGTTGATCAGCGTGTGCGTGAGCACCAGGTCGTTCTCCCTTACGTATTCGTAGTACGCTTCGATGTTCGCGCCGTATTCCCTCCCGTCGTTTCCGAAGAAATCTTTGGCCGCAGCCATGGCCATGATCGAGCTGTTCAGGTAGT
>JAKAPN010000292.1 GCA_021822995.1 archaeon | reverse complement strand
TCCCTGCTGGGTCCCTCGGGCCATCGTCCTACCCGGGCTGTTATATCGGGCGCGAGGCCCTTGGCAGTCGGCTTGAGGGTCCTCCCTTGAATCATGTCTAGAATCTGGGGCTGCGAAAGTGTACTCGCTAGTGGTCGGCCTTCCCTTCTCTCCCCAGACTTCGACCTCGGTCAGCTCGCCCGGGGCGAATGGAATGCGTCGGTGGATAGGTTCAGGCCCTGGTACCTTCCTCCAGAGAGGGATGGGAAGCCCTTCGTGCTACCTGACAGTCCGCAAGCTCGACCCACGGGATGGTATCATGCTTTACTCTGATACGGTGGTCAATCCGAGCGGCGGTCCATCGAACTTCGCCCTGGGTATCATGGGCAACGACGAAGGCCAATGCCATGCTCGGCTCGGTGCTAGGCGTCCCGCCCTCCTATCATAGGAGGAAATGTGTCCGAGCCGTCGAAGACAGATGGAGGAGCGACCAAGCGACGGTCATGCGAGTCCTGGCCAGCGTCCACTCGACGTTGGCGAGCGCTAACCCAGGCCCGGGAGGAAGGACTTCGCTCTGAAAATCCAACCATCTCTCAAGATGTTGGGCAGGCTGAAGCGCGGTATGGCCGCCTGGTGGGGCCGGCCGGGCGATTGGGTCAGATACCTCTAAAAAACCGACTTTTCCGCATGCGTATCCTGACCACGGGCTGGACCCGGTGTATCTGGCTTCTACTCCTTCCTCTCCTCTTGCACACCCCTGTCCTTGGCCCGCCGGTGTTACCCTCAGGGTCGGCCGAGAGCCCAGTCGTCCTCGCCCCTGGATACTATGTCTATTTCCCCGTAGATGCTTACATGAACGGGACCGTGGTCAGTTACTCTCTCACGAGCAATGCGAGCGTCACTACGGCCTTCTTGACGTCTACCCAGCTCGCGGATTTCGGTTCCGGGCAGATATTCAACTCCGTGACCTATCACAATGGGTCGAGCGACTCCCAGACGCTATGGATCAACACCGGCTCCTATGACATACTCATCTATGCCTACGACGGCAGCGCCAATGCGACCCTGTCGCTGACGGTCTACCCTAACAACCCGCTGGGGTTCGGGCCCCTCGCTCCTCCGGAACCCTCGGGTATAGCAACCTATGGGATCACGAACCAGTCGGGAACCGACGTGCCTTATGCCGTGACCTCGACTGGCGTAGTGGGTGTCGCTGTCGTATCTGCCCTGGACGCGTACAACGCCACGGCCGGGTCCGTAGGGGCGAACCCCTCGGGAGCGACCTTGCAGCTGAACTCGATGCTGGTCGTGGAGGAACAGGGGGGCACGAGCCAGGTCTACTGGTGCCAGAACACCCCAGATTTCGTCACTGCGGCATCACAAGTCGCTCTTGCCGACAACGTCTGGAACTCCAGTGCCAGCGGCTTCCTCTCGAACGAATCCATCACGTCGGAGGGAGGGGGCGGGTACGTGTCGACGTTCCAGCAGCAGGGAGCAACTGAGTATTACTATGCCTACGAGAGGTCCAACTCCACATATTCGCTCCCGCTGGTGATTGCGCTCTTCATGAACGCGACTGCCGTTCCGGGGACAGGCGTCCTAGTGCAGTTCGGCGCGCAGATGAGTAATGTAGCGGGGACCGACTGGTTCGATAACGTCACGATTCACGACCCGTCAGTCACCTATGCCTACTTCTTCACCGCCGGAAATTACACAACCCCCACTGGCAACTTCTACGATACTGAACTAGTCTTTGGGGGAGAGGGAGGAGGTGAGTCTACCACATTCACCCAACTGTCGGCGGGCCTCGGGCTGTACTATGCGAACGGCACCTCCGTGTCACTGAACGCGTTCCCGTCGTATTTCAGCTTCGGTCAGGACACAGCCGAATCCGCGGCGAACCTCGCAGTTCAATACCTAGGAGAAGGCAGAGCGAGGGTATCTGTGGGGACCACCGACTATGCCTACCTGGGAGCGGCCTCGGGGAGGTTCTCTCTCCAGGCGGTTGAGTCGCTCCTCGCGCCACCGGGGACCAACTCCACCACGTTGTCGAAGTCGAGTCCTTCCGCAGGAGGAAGTGGAGTCCCCGAGTTCCCCTACCAGTTCGCGGGCGCCGTGATACTCGCCGCCCTAGTTTCGCTCGCCTATCTCGGGGCTAGGAAGTTCCTCCGCGCGCCGAGCGGCCCCAGGACTTTTAACCGGAATGAGGCTCACCCGGGGCTATAAGCCATCGCGGTTCGCCCTGTCATCGGCGCTTTATTGCACTGGCGGCTTTTGAGGGGAAGAAGCATGTTTATTCGGTCCTTCTTCCTCGTAGACCGACTCGTACTTCTCCGTCTTGGGAACAATGCAGAGGAACTCCGCGTCCCCCTTCCCGGTGTTCCTGTACCAATGGGAGGTCCCATTCGGGATGAAGATTGAGTCCCCGGCCTTCACTTCATGGACCTCGTTCCCAATCCCCACTTGATAGCTGCCCTTCAGGACATACTGCTCGTGTTCGATGTCAGGGTGGTGATGTCTTGGGATGCTCCCGCCGGGCTCGATGGTGAACTTCCGCATCTCGAAGTTGGGGGCTCCATCACGTCTGTCCAGAAGCCACTCTATCTCGGTTT
>JAKAPN010000291.1 GCA_021822995.1 archaeon | reverse complement strand
GGACGACCAGACCGTGAAGTATGCCGAACAGCGATACAACGAGGCGAAGCAGGACATCGAGAACCTGCTGAAGACGGTCGGCTACAACGTGACGAAGATCCGGTTCATCCCGGTGTCTGGCTGGACCGGCGAGAACCTGATCAAGCCCTCCACCAACATGCCGTGGTACAAGGGGCCAACGCTCATGCAGGCGCTGGACGAGTTCGTAGAGCCGCCAAAGCCGATCGACAAGCCGCTCAGACTCCCGGTGCAGGACGTCTACACCATCACCGGTGTTGGGACAGTCCCGGTAGGCAGGGTAGAGACAGGCAAGATCAAGGTCGGGGACGGGGTGTCCATAATGCCAGAGGGGCTGACAGCTGAAGTGAAGTCGATCGAGACACACCACACTCAGATGCAGGAGGCCATGGCAGGAGACAACATAGGGTTCAACCTCAGGGGAGTCGCCAAGGGCGACTTCAGGAGGGGCTCGGTGCTGGGTCCGTCCAGCAACCCGCCGACTATCGCGAAGGAGTTCAGGGCGCAGATCATCGTGGTCTTCCACCCGACTGCGATAGCCGCCGGCTATACCCCGGTGCTCCATGCGCACACAGCCCAGGTGGCCGCCACCATCACTGAGCTCGTTGCTAAGATCGACCCAAGGACGGGCCAGCCGACCGAGGAGAAGCCGAAGACTCTCAAGACCGGCGACTCGGCGATAGTGAAGATCACTCCGCTGAGGCCGATCGTCCTAGAGACCTTCAAGGAGTTCTCCGAGCTCGGAAGGTTCGCGCTGCGCGACTCGGGCAGCACGGTCGCCGCGGGGATCGTCCAAGAAGTGACCCAGAAGGGGTCTGTCGAGAAAGTCGCAGCAAAGGCCTGACCGGCGCTAGCGGTCCCGGTGCTCCACAAGCTCAGCGGAGCTTCTGCCGCACCCAAAGGCCGAGGCAGGTCCGGCCCAGACTTTTAATGGCGGAACTAGTGAAGGTCCCAAGGAGAGTCAGGCTGGATGATCGAGACCGAAGGGCTCACGAAGAGGTTCGGGGACGTCACGGCCGTTGACTCTGTCTCCCTGAGCGTTGCCGAAGGCGAAGTATTCGGGTTCCTCGGGCCCAACGGCGCCGGGAAGACAACAACCGTCCGCATGCTCTGCTGCCTGATCTCGAAGACTTCGGGAGAAGCACGCATCGGCGACTACGACGTGTCGAAGGGGGATGACTCGATCAAGATCCGCAAGATGATCGGCGTCGTCCCGGACAACGTCGGCCTCTACGAGCCCCTCAGCGCTTACAAGAACCTCGACCTCTACGGCCGCCTCTACGGGATGGCAGAATCGAAGAGGAAGGAGAGCATCGAGCGCTATCTGAACCTGCTCGGCCTCTGGGAGAAGAGGGACGTGGCGGCAGGGACGTTCTCGAAGGGGATGAAGCAGAAGCTCGCCATCGCCAGGGCTCTGTTGCACGACCCCGAGGTCCTTTTCATGGACGAGCCGACCGCGAACCTCGACCCGGAGTCTGCCAAGACCGTTAGGGACTTCATCCTGGACCTAAAGAAGGAGAAGAGGACCATATTCCTGAACTCTCACAACCTCGCCGAAGTGGAGAGGGTGTGCGACAGAGTCGCGATACTGAACACAAGGCTGAAGGCGACCGGGACTCCGAGCGAGCTGGAAAGAATGGTCGGGGGGAGAAGCGTCGTCGTGGACCTCGCACAGGCGAGCGAAGCGGTCGTCGCTTCGTTGAGGAAGAAGTACTCGGGCCTTACGACAGCACAGGACGGGGTGAGGCTGTCGTTCACATCCTCTGACCCTGACGGCCAGATACCCGACATCGTCGAGGCGGTGGTGCGGGCAGGAGGGCGCGTGAAGTACGCCGGGGTCGAGGGGTCTTCGCTCGAGGCGACTTACCTCCAGCTGGTGAAGAGTGATGCCTAGATGAGGCTCTCCCAGGCGTGGATAGTGGCGACGAAGGACTTCGCGACATTCACGAAGAAGAGGAACATCGTCTACTCTGTCCTGGTGATCCCCATCGTAGTCGCCGTAGCCCTGCCGGCTGTGGTCTGGTACATCCAGCACAGGGCGAAGGGTTCCGTGAGCCCGGCTGAGCTGGTCGTCCTTCTCCCGGCGTTCATCTTCTTCTACATCATATTAGCGGGTTTCATCCCCAGCACTATTGCCTCCTACAGCTTGGTCGGGGAGAAGATCGAGAAGAGCATAGAGCCACTCCTTGCGACCCCAACGACAGACGGGGAGATCCTCCTCGGGAAGGGGATCGCAGCCTTCATCCCGCCCATGGGGGCGATATTCGGCTCATCTGTCCTGTTCATGGCGCTGATGGACGTCTTCACCCGCGACGCATTGGGGTACTACTACTTCCCTAACTGGGACGCCGCCGCCATGCTGTTCCTGGCGGTCCCCCTTGCGGTGGTGATGAGCGTCGAGTGGAACGTCTTCGTGTCGTCGAGGGTGAGCGACGTGAGGATCTCGCAGCAGCTCGGGGCGATCATCATCCTCCCTCTCGCGGGGCTGTATGTGGGCGGGGAGGTGGGGATCGTACCGCTCGGGTCGATCAGCACATCCCTCTACATCGCGGGCGCGCTCGCGGTAGTCGACCT
>JAKAPN010000290.1 GCA_021822995.1 archaeon | reverse complement strand
CTGCGAAGTACTTCACCTCTGACGACATCGCGTACTGGAGCAGCGAGAGGCCGTAGGCCGGGAGCACCTGGTCCTCCCCCTGGGGCCTGAGGACCACGATCGTCCCCCCGGGGGAGCCGTAGGTTCCGACGACCGTCATGTTCACGTTCATGTAGTCCTGCAGCGCGAACCCAGGCACGGTGAAGCCCCTCAGCTCGGCCGAAGTGTCGGCGAAGCTGACGCCCCCTCCCACCCCAGCGTAGACCAGCGCGGTGGGCTCTGCACCGACCAGCGTGTCCTGGTTCACCACGCTCAGCGACGCGACCGCGCCGTAGGCCGGGGTGACCTTCAAGGTGAGATATGTGACGGTGTTCGGCTTGAACGACAGAGTCCCCCTGAAGCTGACGTAGGGCCCGGAGCCCACAACGCTGTAGTTCCCTTCGAGGACAGGTATCTCGCCAGTCCCCGTCGTGTTCGTGATGAGTATGTTGGAGAGGACCTTCCCCCTGAATACCTTGGGGAGGCCGACCACCTCGAACCTGACCCCGCTGACGGGCGTGAGCAGCGTCAGAGGCGAGGGGGACTTGGGCCCTGATGTGGCGGCAACGCCGAAGGTGGAGTTCCCACCGGACGTGACGCTGATAGTGACGTTCTCCCCGGCCGTAGCCAGGGTCGACATCTGGACGCTCACCGCGAAGTAGGGGCCCGCGGACGTCTGGGTCGTCTGCGCCGCTGCCTGGGTCGCGATGGGGAGGCGGCCCTGGAGGCCCGTCCCCCCCGCCAGGGCGAACGCTAGGCTTCCTGTGACCGCAATCAGGACGACGAGAAGCGCGGTTACAACCGTAGGGCGCCTCATGGGCACGAGGCATCCGAAGGGGGTCATCGAACTAAAAGTATTGTTGACAGCAGCCTGGCGAGGCGAGGGCGCCTCCGCGCACGGAATGACCGCGCAGCCCCAGATCCCCGTTATGACCCAGGCCTCGAGCGCGAGGCGGCTTTCGGTCCTGCACGACGGGACGGCTTTTTAACAGACGCGGCCTCTGCGTCAGAGGTTGCGCCTGAGTTCTAAGGGGAAGCTCCTCCGAGGGGACGGCGGGGGGACGAAGCGTCTGCTGAAAGACAAGGACCTCTTCATGTTCGACCTGGACGGGGTCTTCTACAAGGGGAAGGAGAGCCGCGTCAAGATAGGGGGGTCAGCCGCCATCCGGGCCATCCACTCCAGAGGGAAGAGGGCCTTCGTCCTCACCAACAACTCCACGGACACGGCCAAGACCGTGTGGAGCAGGCTGGTCGAGTTCGACATCCCGGTGAAGGAGGACGAAATCCTCACCTCGGGCCTCCTGGCGGCGGAGTATCTCCGCGAAAGGTACGGCGGCGTCACCTACTACCTGGTCGGAGAGCGAGGGCTCGAAGAGGAGATGGAAGCGTGCGGCCACAGGAGGACGACGCGCGAGGAGTGCGACGTGGTGGTCGTCGGCCTAGACAGGAGGGTGACCTACGGCAAGCTGGACCACGCGGCCAGGCTGGTAAGGAACGGGGCGAAGCTGGTCGCTACGCACATGTCCAGGGTCTACGCCTACAGGTCGGGACCAGCCATGGCGACGGGGCCGCTGGTGAAGGCCATCGAGTACGCCAGTGGCACGAAGGCGATCGCGGTGGGGAAGCCTTCCCCCCTCATGTTCGAGGTCGCCCTGAAGAAGGCGGGGTGCGTGAAGTCCAGGGCTGTGATGGTGGGGGACCAGCTCGACACCGACATCGAGGGCGCCATCGCCGCAGGCATCGACCCCATACTCGTCACCAGCGGGGTCGACAGGGACCCTGCGGGGCGGAGGGTCCTCGCGACCCTGGCCAACGTTGACGACATCGTCCCCCTGCTCTAGGCCGCCGCCTGGGTCCGGACGAACGAGCCTCTCGGCCTGCGGGGCAGACTTAAATCAAATGGATGCTGCTTGGCCCCAGCTTGCATCAGGGAAAGGGACAGGCGAAGTGCTCGCTCTGCGGCGCCGAAGAGGCCCCCTCCGGCTCGTTCCCCATGGTGGTGGGTGTGGGGAAGGTCTGCATAGCAGACGGTATGGTGAACGTGAAGTGCGAAGCCTGCGGCGCGGGCGTCAAGAGGGTCACTTCTGCAAGGCTGCAGGGGCGGACGCTCTGCCTGACGGACTACATGAAGGAGATAGAGAAGTACAGGCGGCATATAGTGCAGAGCTTCGACGAGGAGGACGAACCTGCCGTCGCGATCCTCCAGCGGGCCTACAACGGGGCCCCCGAGGGGTACACCCTCCTAGCGGTCCGCCGGGGGCGGAACAGCACCCATCTCTGGGAGGCGGAGTACGAGAAGACCGAGGTCTTCCAGATGCGCTGCAGCTGACCGCGATGCCAACAAACTAACCGCGAGACCAACAAACATACACACTTTTCCTTAAACTGGCGGGGCGCCGTCACACCCCTGCCGCCCTTGGCCAACGAAGAGATGCTCGTCCTGAACAGGCTCCTGCAGGAGATAGAGGACCTCAAGGAGGGGCTCGACCCGTCTGTCCTGTCGGGGTGGTACCAGAAGGTGGCGAGCGACGCCAGGGCAGATGCCCCAGGATACCTGACCGACTCGATAGGCGTCG
>JAKAPN010000289.1 GCA_021822995.1 archaeon | reverse complement strand
TCTGGTAGGCCTTGTCGATGGCGTCCGACATCGTCGCGCCAGAGCCCGTGACTACGAGGGCGTAACCGGAGTTCCCTGCGATGTGCCAATCCCCGTTCTCCTGCTTGACTTCGCCGATGTGGACTCCGTCAAGAGCCTGGCGTCTGAAGAGTATGGTGGCGCCCTCTGAATATTTCTTGAAAGCCTTCTCGTCTTCGAAGGGCCAAGGCGGGATGGCAACCACCACTCCGACCTGATATCCCTTCTTTGTCTTCAGCTGTGTATCATTTCCATGGGCGATGTCCGAAAGAAACTGCCCCCACTCACTGGTGATCCCCTCCATCTGGATGCTTATCGTCGGGAATCCAAATCGCGCCGTGAATTCGAGTGGCCAGATCCCTTTGCTATTGGCAATGCAGTTGATGTCGATATAGCCGACATACTTGCTGGCCACCAGCCTGTCTTTCATTCTTGATAGTGTTCTGTCGAAAACGGGGTTGCTCTTTGTCCAGTACATCGACGTGTTACCACACCAGTAGGGTTTTCCGTGCCTTCTCACGTACATGACGTGATTCTTGACCGTCGCGCAGTATACCTTCCCTTCGTAGTTCACAACCTTCATGTCTCTCCTGTCCAGCCACGAATCCCCTTTCTGTACTCGCTCAATGACTTCGTATTGGGGGCGAGACGAGTCTGCCCAGTGATCAACAATCCACCTTCGTTCCTCGCGCATTCTCGACTTTACAAAGCCCACTCGTCCAATCTTCAGAAGCAATTCTTGTATATCGTCTGCCAGCAGCTTTGACGAAGTGTAGAAAATCCTGAACCCGTGGGTCTGGAGGTTCGCGTCGCCTTTCGCAAACCAGTCAAGGAAAACCTGTATTTGTCGCGGGCTGAGCTGCTTGATGAACTCTGGCACAAACTTTCCCGGCGCCTGGCCGAACTGTTTGAGGTATTCTCCTAGCCTCTTGTCGTGAACACAGTAGTCCTTCCCATAATCTGCGAACGTGATTGGGAATTGGGAGAGCATCTCGCGGATTTCGAGTCTTTGCGGGCTCTTCTTCTGGGATATCGAAACGACCCGGCTTCCGAGACCCTCGCCGTTGGTCGTGCTTACGCTTCCGTCCGAGAGCCACACACCGAAGAACTTCAGCCAGGTATCCATTGGTATCTCGAGTGTTCCGGTCTCCTGGATCTGGCCTTGGCTCCTCCGCATGTCCGTGACCATGACTGACGGAAGAACGAAAACATCTTGCTCTTCGCCAATCCACTTGCCCGTTCGCTTGATGAGGGATTGAGACTGAAGGTCCTTGGCCTTCACGAATCGGAACTTGTTCCTCCCTTTCTTGAAGTCTTGCTGAGTCTCGATGTACATGTTGTGGTCTGGAGTAACCAGTATGTCGACGGCCCTGTTCTTGATCGAAATCATCTTCTTGTGGTGGGCGAACACGACAAGGGCTTCGGGACCCTGGTACTCGACCTCACGGGTTTCCGGGTTCAGAGTGCACAACTTGTCAGAACTTACAACCTCCCGGAAATACTTCCAACCCGACTTGGTGAGCACCTCTGTCTCTTCATCGTAGCAACCCATCTCCCCCGTGCTGGGCCCCAGCTCGCCAGGGAAGAGCCTCTTGTGTTCGAAATTGACGCAGACCGGCATCACGAAATCTTTTCCGTTGAAGAATGCGCCGACCGCTATCTCCACCCCCTCCGCATACTTCTGCATCTGGAACTCCTTGATCTTCTTCGACCAGTTCGACTTGTAGTGCTCCAGTACCTGGAGGATGTCTTTCCCGTCGGCTTCCTGTCCGATGAAGAGGAGCTCCTTTTCGCTCTGCGCCTTCCCGCTCGGCTTCAGCACGTACCTGTCGGGGTTCTTCCCGACGAATGCAATGGCGTCGTCAAAGGAGGTGAAGTTCCAGCTCGGGAGGACGTCGACCCCCACGGCCTTCAGCTCTTCCTGTCCGAACTCCCTGTCGAGCTCGAGCTTGTCCGCGTATGGGCTCCCTCCGACTACGGGCTTTCCCTCGTTCCTCAGTTGGTCCGCCTTGGTCCCGAACCCTATGTCGTCGAAGACTACGACATCGGCCCAGTCCTTGAGCGGCTCCCACTCGTCCACCTTCTCGAAGAACCCAAGGCCAACGTCCTTCTCGCCCTGACCATGGCAGTACATCTTGACGTCATGGCCTTCTTTCTTGAGCTGCCATGCGAGGTCCGCAGAAAGACTCTCGTAGGTCACGAAGAGAAATTTCATCAGTCGCTCTTCGACATACTGCCTCGTTAATATCTGTTCGTCGGCGGGCGGGATTCCGACCTGCGGTCTTCGTCCACTGGTTACGCCAGCGAGTCGAGCGCGCCGCCGAACTTTTCTGCGGTGTCCCTGACGTCATCCTCCGTGTGGGCGAGCGAAAGGCAGAACCTGTTCTCTGGCTTCAGGTAGACGCCGCGGGAGATCAGTCCCAGGTCGATAAACCTCCTGAGCTTCAGGTCCGACGCCTTCGCGTCACGATAGTTCCTCACCTTCCGTTCTGTCATGTAGATGTTGAACATCGCCCCTTCCCCTTCGACGTCGTGCGGGAGGGAGCGGCCGGTGAGCTCCCTGGACAGGCGCTTCTT
>JAKAPN010000288.1 GCA_021822995.1 archaeon | reverse complement strand
CAAGAGGAGCATTTCGGTGCCCCTGGAGCACGTGCAGTCGGTCTCGACGGGCGACCCAGGCTGGGCGTTTCTCAGACAGGTCAAGGTGGGCGGCGCGAACCTCCCGGGCGTCGTGAAGGACGGGCGGTTTCTCTCCGGCGACGGCTACATGTTCTTCGAGATGCACGACCCCGACAAGTGCATCACGGTCACCCTGGACCACGAGGCCTACAAGAAGATAGTCTTCGAGGTCGAGGACAAGGAGGCAGCCGCGAAGATGATTGACGATGCCCTGGCCCGGCGCAAGTGACCAGCTTCGGTCAGCCGACGCTACTCCACCACACGTTCCCGTAGGAGGTTATCACCCCGACGCTCCGGAAGGAGGGGCTGACGGAGAACGCCGAAGTCCCGCGAGGAGCGACGGTGACGGCCTGGCCCAGCGCGACCACCTCTTGTTGCCCTCCGCCTTTCGCCCCGATGTAGTAGAAGCAGACCGTCTCTACCCGGGGAACCACGTGGCTGGGCGGCGGCTGATCGGATGAATGGATGGGCTTGAGGATCTAGAGCCGACCAGCGCCGGGTTTCTCCCTGTCGCTGACCCGCCCAGCTCTTTCACGGCTCTGACATAGCTTCCGTACGCCGCTAGCCCCTTCTCCGTTGGCTCGGCCACCACCCTGTGCCCGCCCCAGACCATCGTCCGCCTCGTCCTGATGTAGCCCGCCGTCTCCAGCTTCTCGAGGTGGTTGCTGAGGCTCCCCTTTCCCATCCCCGTCAGGCCCAGGAGGTCGACGAACCCGAGCCTCCCGTTGATTGCGAGGGAGATGAGGATGAGGACCCTCGTTGAAGACTTCAGCACGGGGTCTCTCAGCTGCTCCCCCAGGTCTTTTAGGGCCCGGCCTTCGCGCCCAGGCGTCGTTTGCCCGTCGTCGGAGCCCAACTCACTCACTCAATATCGAGCTCCGCCAGCTCTTCAGGCGCGCGGGACAAAGCCAGGAGGGCGCAGAACAGCCACGTCGCAGTCGTCACCCCCCATACGACTTCGAAGAAGAGGGGTTCGCTTGTGAAAAGCGAGGCGACGAAGCTGAGCGTCACCGCCACCCCGTACGAAACGAGGGCGAGCCTCCCCTCGAAGGGGGTCCTGTCCTGGAAGGAGACCTTGAGGCCGAAGTAGATGAAAACCTCCACCGTGAAGAGCGAAGCGTAGAGGACGGAAAGGGCCTCCGCAGGGACGAAGGTGAAGGAGGCGAAGGCCAGGACGTAGAAGCCGAGCCACCAGACCCAGATTAAGGCGTAGTACCGTCTGCCGCCCGTCCGCGGATGCCGCCCTATGGCGTTCCGGAGCGAGATGGCGCGGTTGGCCCCCCTGAACACCCAGAGAGTAGCGACCCCGGCTCCAAGGCCGACGCCGCCGTAGAGCAGGGCATAGGGGGCCCACGAGACGCCTGCCGGGACTAGGGCGAAGAGAGGCAGCTCCCCGCCTAGGGAGAACGCAAAGAACGCGGCAGACCAGACGGCGTAGTATGCCCCCCACGCCCGCCGGTAGACGTACCTCTGGAATGTGAGCGCGCGCTCGCCCACCTCCCGGAGCTGGCTGGGGCTGAGCGGTTCTTCTTCTTCAGTCAAGGCGGAAGCGGCCCCCCACGGTCAGCCTTCCCTCCGGCTGTCTAAATCTGCCTTCCTTCCTCCACCTGGCGGGGCCTCAGCCGGCGTAGCAGGACGCTGTCCGCCAGGAGGAGGGCCGCTATCCACGCGACGAGGGAGACGACCAGGTACGGCCAGTCCAGGGTTGCCGCCGTCGGGTTGGTGAACTCCACCGGCGCCGGAGTCCCGCTGTAGGCGAGGTAGAGCAGGGACTGGATAGCGTTGTACGGAGAAGAGTACAGCAGCCACTGGGGCATGGAGGAGAGGAGCTGGCTGTAGCCGAGCCCGAAAGCGAGGATGAGGGGGACGAAGGTGACCAGGTTTATGCTCCTAAGCCCGACGTAGTTCACCACGACCAGGACGAGCAACATTGCGAAGCCCATCATGAACACGCCCCCCATCGCCGAGACCGCCACGGCCCCGAGTGGGTCGCTCGGCACGAGTGCGGTCCCGAAGCGCCAGCTGAAGAGCCCGTAGGTCGCGACCAGCATTATAGCGCTGAGCACCACCCCGAGGGCGGACGAGCTCCCCATCAGGGTCCCTATGTACGAGGCGGGGGTGAGCCTGGTGTACCTGAAGCCGTAGGCCAGGGCTGAGCTGGCGTAGTAGATGGTGTACGCGATGCTGATGGCCAGTGAGCTCAAAGAGTAGAGGGCGATCACGCCGTACCAGGAGGAGGTGAATGAGAGTAGCGCGTCTCCGCTCCTCGGGACAGCCTGTGAGAACTCGAACGCGCCGAGCACCAGCCAGAAGAGCATGAACGCCACCCCCCAGAACCAGAGGTTCCTATTGGAGAGGATGCCCTTCGTGTAGTCCTTCAGGAGCGTGGGGAGCATTCCGATTCTACACCCGCTCCAGCAGGGCGTTGATGTTTGACGCGGTCTTCACCTGCACGTCCCCCCTGTCCAGGGTCACGGACAGCTTGCCGAGGCTGGTGTCCATCACCATCAGGGCGCCCCCGGCCACGCCCTAGATCG
>JAKAPN010000287.1 GCA_021822995.1 archaeon | reverse complement strand
CCGATCTGGGACCAAAGAAAGCACCGAGATGAGCAGGATCATCACCAACAGCCTGGATAACACACGGGCGCCGGGCTGCGAAGAGCGCGCCCCCTTCCGGGTCTCCACGACAACCACGCCACAAATTCACGCATAAAACCGTGCTTGTCCGCCTTCGTGGCACCCACGTGAGGGATTGCTTAAGTGCTGAAAATTGAATCGCGCCAGCGTCAGGCGTATGAAAACAAAGGACTCACCGCTCAATCGCTTGATCCCCATAGCTATCGCGACGGCCGTCACATTGGCCCTCTACTACCAGCAGGCTCTGCTCCTGCTGCTGAAGGTGGGACAAGTGTTCAGTGGGGTTTTCGACACAAGCGTCCCAGCCTTTCCACTCGCCGGCATGCTCTTCGTCCTGATGTTCATCGGCCTCAAGAAACATGAGTTCTGGGAGCGACTGGCGGCCAGGGAGGCAGACTCATTCATCAGCATAGCAGCAGCGGCGATGGCTGTCACCCCCCTAGTCGCGGCAATCTTAATCGGTCCAGCTACAGATTCCTATGCCTTCGCGGGGATAGCACTAGTCACCTGTTGGGTAGGGATTGTCATAGCCATCAGGCCGTCCCTCTTTTCATTCCTCTTCCCATATCTCGGCCTGTACCTCGCAGCCGTGGGAACTGTGGGGGTGCTGACGACATCGTTCGGGGACCCTCTCGCCATCGTAGTGGCTGCTGTCAGCGAGGGGATAACGACGATGTTCCATATTCCTGTGCAGTGGTCGTCGGTGAATATTTCGTTCGTCTCTGCCGGAGGGTCCCCGGTGAACCTGTTCATCTCGCAGGAGTGCTCCGGGATAGCTTCCATGTCCATCTTCCTGCTGTTGATGGGCTTGATGCACCTGGACATGAAGCCGGAACTCTGGGTGAGCGCGGCCTTCGCCGTGGGAGGCTCAGCGCTCTTCCTAGTGCTGAACTCGCTGCGGGTGGTCATACTCATAGTGGCGGGCATAGATTACGGCCAGGCGCTGCTCTGGAATCTCCACGGGTGGGTGGGGTACGCGTTCTACATTGTGGGCTACCTTGCGCTCGTCGTAGCCTACTTCAGGGTGAAGTCGGATCGTGGCATGCCGACCAGGGCTGGTCGCATGGGTGGACAGCGAGGACCTGGCTTGACCGGTTCCAGTTAACACTCGGCGCGCGTCACTTCGCCGAATGCCATGATTCAGCAAGCCCCCAAGCCGAGCGAAGAGGCGACACACATGTTTGAAGGGTCAACGGCCGCCATGCCCCGCCTCGACCGATGGCAGAGGGCGTCGTCCTCTGCGAGTTGGCTGCTCTAGAGGAGGATGGAATTCTGATAGACAAGGGCACTAGCAGAAGACTGCCCCTGGAACACCTGGGTCGTCACCCTCGTTTCCGTGTTAGGGACCAGTGGCACGCTGAAGTAGGCCCGAAAGACTGCAAGAGAGGAAACGGCGGCGACTCCCTCCCCGGCGACCACGGCTCCGTTAGTCGAGTTGTAGCTGATGATGTAATAGTAATTGATTACAGCGCTGGATGTGGAGTTGATCTGGAGGTAGGCGCTGGGCGGGACCGTCCCCGGCGTATAGAGCGAAGGCTGGGTCCAGTATGCTTGGAGCGAAAAGTGCGTCTGGCTCCCTGTCGCGGCGCCGAACGCGCTGAAACCCACGAAGACAGCCATGGCTATCGTCGCCGCTACCGCCAGAAGGCGTCGTGACTTCCTGAGCTGTCCTGCTAGGTTTTTCACTGGCCATCCTCCTCCGCTGACTTCACGCTCTGTTTCCGTGTCACCAGGTAATAGATCGCGGGCAGGGCACCCAACAGTGGGAGGACCCCGGCAGGGAACAGAGGAACGGCCGATGGGGATGCGCCCTCAACTGCCGCCACCGCCTCTGTCCACGCGCCGCTGCTGGACGAGCTGAAGGTCATGGTGTACGAACCGCCTCCATTCCCCAGCTGGTAGCCTGCGCCGGTGTAGACCGCGTTGGCATTCGCTGCAACGAGAGAGGTTGACCCCGATGCCGAGATCGCCCCCGCGGCCGAGGCAGCAGCACCGAAGACGAAGTCGTTCCCATAAGCTAGGGAGCTTATCGACAGGGACAGGGCGGTCCCACTCCCCCCTGTAATGCTGCATGTTCCGTCAAAGGCGGTCGACGCAGTAGAGTCATACCCACTGATACCAAAGGCGACCATCCCTCCCACTGAATTTCCATGTGCACCCGACTCCGTCTCTGTGATAGTCGCGCTAGAAAGCGTGCTGGAAGCCTCACCTGCATAGATTGCCAGGACCGGGGCAGCGGCAGTGTATGAGCATACGCTCGAGAATGTCACGCCCGAAAGAGTGGGAGTGGCGGGTGTGTCGCCGGGTGCATCGCCGGTCACAATCACCACTATGAGGTCTGGAGAGTTAGAGGTGCTCAGACTACCGGTCATGGTAATCGGATGAGTGCTTCCGCCGCTCGCCGACCCATACGTGGCGATGCACGCGGACCCTCCGCAATCCAGTTGGGGCGTTGCGGCATAGACAGTCGGAACGATTGCCATCGTCGACGCCAGGAGTGTGGCCAGTAGAAGGGAGCCCATGGCAAGGCCGGATATCCTGGCAG
>JAKAPN010000286.1 GCA_021822995.1 archaeon | reverse complement strand
AGTTCAAGGAGTCAGTCAGGTACAGGTACAAGGAGAAGGTGCTCGGCAGGGGGTTCGGGGTCCAGGCTTCGATAGACCACGAGAAGCTGGGGCTGCGCAGGGTCATGTTCTTCGCCGACTTTGGGCCGCAGTACAAGCAGTACGCCCATTCCATCCTGTCGGCCATGAACGAAATGAGCTACGTGGTCGCGTTCGAAAGGAGGCTGTTCAGGGGGGACTACCTCGTTGAGGCGAGCGTGCCCGAGGAACACGTCGATGCTTTCGTGAGTTTCGTTAACCAGCTGAAGGAGCTCGGCCTCTTCGTCAGCCTTGAGATCTATCCCTTCGACCTGTTCAGGACGGTGCCCATGCGGGCCGAGGCGTACGACTTCGACACCGGGCGCTGGGACTTCGACTGGTCTACTCCGATGCAGCCTCATGCCGTCACGGACTATCGCCCTACGGCGCGGATAAAGCTCGACAAAGAGGATCTCCTCATCCTCAAGGAGCTCCAGATGGACGCAACGCGGAGTTTCGTCGAGATAGCGGACAAGCTGAAGGTCAACTACAAAATGCTCGCTTGGCACTACAAAACCCACGTGCTGCAGAGGGGGATGATCAACGGGTACTACCTCAGATGGATGGGAACCAACTACAGCACCACTCTCGAGCGCGCGCTGCACAGAAAGCACAGGTACCAGCACCTGGCGCTGCTCGCAATCGGGCTGACCGAGATGCAGAGGATGGCGCTGATGGGCCGGACGCACGGGATACCCTTCCTCTGGAACGAGATGTTCGGAGACGGCAAATACTGCGCCAACTTCTATTTCCCGACGGAGAACATTACCGAAGCTTACCAGTTCCTGTCTGATGCCATCAGTGACGTAAAGGACAAGGTGCTGGTGCTGCCGCTCGACCAGACCGAGGCGCTGGCGTTCACGATATCGTACCAACTCTTCGGCGATAAGAAGAAGTGGGAGTTCAACCAGGCAGAACTAGTTTCAAGATTCGGAGACCTGATTCAGAAAATAGGGGAAATCGGTGGAACTTAGCCAGTAGCTATGCGCTACCGGATCCACCTATGATTTCCAGCGGGCCTAGGTGCAGGCCGAGCGAGGCGAAAACAAGGCTCGCGCCGGTCAGTGCGACCATTCCGATTCGGATTTTCTCGTCGAGAGTCATAGTCCCTCGCGAGCGCTCCCTGATGATTTAAGGCTGAGTATTTTCGAGTCTGTATTACACGTTTAACTATGTGTTTTCTAAAGTCGATGGATTCGGATAGGACGCGTCTCCGAAGCTTCAGTTAAAACAAAAGTGCGGCGCGCTGTGCACGCACCGCTGATATTGTCCGATGGACCTTCGCTGTCTTCGAACTCAGAACGCAGTGAAGTCGACGCCCTCTTCCTCGCCGACTTCCTCCAGGATCTTCTGGTACGCGTACATGACGCTCGAGCCCTTCAGGGTCAGCTCGTAGCGCTTCCGGGTACCTTCGCTTATCCACTTTAGGAGCCCGCGCTCGATCATCTGCGTCAGATGTGTCTGCAGGGCCACCCAGGACAGGTTGGCCTTGTACATGATCTGAGTCGGCTTCTCCGCGCCGTCCTTTATCACCTTCAGCATGTCCATCCTGATCTCCAGCTGAGACCTCCTGGATAGGACCTTCTTCTTCGACTCCGTTATCGGGGTCTGGCCTTGAAATTCGGCCGTCTCCCGTTGCTGCCCGTATAGTCCGAAGCTAGACAACTTGGTATCCTCCAGTTAACTGCCGAGGGGTTATCTCGGAGAGTATGCTCTCAGGATACAGACAGATGAAGTCAGGATTCAGGCCTCGTTTCTGGAGCCATGATACACTTGTTGCAATATTTGCAAGATTCAACAGCCCAGGTCCTTTGGCGTCGAAAAAAGGAGAAGGCAGGCGAACCAGTCTCCTAGTTCGTCTTGCCTATCTTCAGCGGACCCAGTGCAAACTTTGGACCGTTCTCTGACAGGAACGTGCTCTCGATCCCGGTGAGGACCACCATCACCCTTGCGTGGCCGTTCATGGTCGGGTCGACCCTCGCTCCCCACACGATCTTCGCCGACGGAGGAAGCGACTTCGTGACCAGTTCCCCGGCCTTCGTCACTTCTTCCAAGGTGATGTCGTGCCCTCCGGAGACGTGGATCAGCGCGCCCTGGGCCTTGGTGATGTCCTTGATGTCCAGCAGCTGCCCCTCGATGGCCGACCTGACCGCCCTCTCGACCCTGTCTTCACCCTCGGCGTATCCGACGCCGATGGCCGCCAGTCCCTTCCGCTCCATGATGGCGCGGAGGTCGGCGTAGTCGATGTTGATGAGGGAGGCCGAAGTTATGGTCTCGGTGATCCCCTTCACGAACTGCCCGACGAGCTCGTTAGCTACGCCCAGCGCGTCCTGGAGAGGGAGGTCTCCGGCGACCTTCGCCAGCTTGGAGTTGTCGATGGCTACGACCGTGTCGCAGTGGTTCCTCAGCCTGGACAGCCCCTTCTTCGCGTTTTCGTACCTGTGCCGTTCGACGGAGAAAGGCAGGGTGACGACGCCCACGACGAGCCTACCGGGGGCCTGAAGGCCCTCAGAGTAGACCTGCACGGCGCCGGTCCCGGTCCCGCCTCCGAGCCCCGC
>JAKAPN010000285.1 GCA_021822995.1 archaeon | reverse complement strand
GCCGTAGGCGGTGTACGCGATGGGTCTGATGTAGCACTCTTTCGCCGGGTTGTTCCTGACCACTTCCTTGCAGGCTTCGATTATCTCCTTGGAAGAGAAGCCGAGGTCCATCATGTAGATCTTGGCGCTGTTCATGAACCGCTCGACATGCTCCGCGAGCCTGAACACAGCGGTCCCACCTGGGGTGGAGAAAGCCCTGATCCCCTCGAAGACCGCCATGCCGTAGTGGAGGCCGTGGGTCAGCACGTGTATCTTCGCGTCGTCCCAAGGGACCAGCTTCCCGTCCATCCAGATTTTTTGCTGCGGCTTCATCCTGTCGGCACGCGACTGTGGACGGTATTTAGGGTCAGCGCCTAACGCTGTCAGAGCGATTTAATATCGCGGATTGCCGAAGCGGCCGCTGATGCAAGACCCTGTAATTGTGGCTGCATGCAGGACGCCGATCGGCAAGTTCGGCAAGAGCCTGGTCGGGGTGGCCGCGACCGAGCTCGGCGCCCTGGTGATCGAAGAGGCGATGAAGAGGGGGAAGGTCGCGCCTTCCGCGGTCGACGAGGTGATAATGGGGAACGTGGTGTCAGCAGGGCTCGGGCAAAACCCCGCGAGGCAGGCTGCGGTGCACGCCGGAGTCCCGTTCGGGGTGGGGTCTTTCACGGTGAACAAGGTCTGCGGGTCCGGCCTGAAGGCGGTGATGCTGGCCGCCCAGTCGATAAAGGCCGGCGACAACGAAGTAGTCGTCGCTGGTGGGATGGAGAGCATGAGCAACGCGCCGTACCTCGCGAAGGGGGTGAGGTGGGGGACGAAGTTCGGGGACGCTAGGCTGCTTGACGCCATGATAGCGGACGGCCTCTGGGACGCGTACCACGACTACCACATGGGGATGACCGGGGAGCTCGTGGCGAAGAAGTACCGGATAGGGAGGTCTGAGGCAGACGAGTTCGCATACCAGAGCCACATGAAGGCGGCGAAAGCATCTGATGCCGGCGACTTCGACGACGAGACGGTAAAGGTGAAGATCAAGCGGGAAGGAGAGGTCGTGCTATTCGAGCGGGACGAGTGCATCAGGGCAGACACGACCATGGATAAGCTGGGGAAGCTGAAGCCTGTGTTCAAGGCGGGGGGAGTCCTGACCGCCGGGAACTCTTCACAGCTGAGCGACGGTGCTTCCGCAGTCGTGGTAGCCTCGCAGGAGGCGGCGGACAAGCTCGGGGTCAAACCTCTGGCCAAGATCAGAGGGTACGCGACCGGGGGACTCGAGCCATCGAGGGTGATGGAGGCCCCGATCCCCACCACCCGTGCCCTCTTGAAGCGCCTGAAGATGGGGGTGGAAGACATCGACCTGTTCGAGCACAACGAGGCGTATTCCACGGCGTCCATCGCTGTCCGCAACGTCCTCGGGGTGGACGACGCACGGTTCAACGCGTGGGGAGGGGCGGTAGCCCTTGGTCATCCCATAGGGTGCAGCGGCGCCAGGGTCCTTACAACCCTTGTCTACGGGATGAGGAGGACGGGCAAGAAGTCGGGGCTCGCGACCCTCTGCCTTGGGGGCGGTAACGCCGTGTCTATGGTCCTTGAGGCTTGAGCTCGCGCAGCTTTCTGCGGAGGACCTTCCCAATCAGGGTCTTGGGGAGCTCTGAGACGAACTCCACCTCCTTCGGCACCTTGAACTTCGCGAGCTTCTGCTGACAGAATGCGATGACGTCCTGCTCAGAGGTCTTCTTTGCCGGGTCCTTCAGGACAACGAACGCCTTCACCGCTTCTCCGCTGAACCCGTCAGGGATCCCGATCACCCCGGCCTCCTTAATGTTCGGGTGCTCGAAGAGGACATCCTCAACCTCGCGCGGGTATACCTTGAGCCCTCCGACGTTGACCATGTCCTTCTTCCTGTCGACGATATAGAAGTAGCCGTCCTGGTCCATTTTCGCGATGTCTCCGGTGAGGAACCAGCCGTCTTTCAGGACCGCGTCGGTCTCGGCCTTCTGGTTCCAGTAACCTTTCATCACCTGCGGCCCTTTGACCGCCAGCTCTCCCACCTCTCCAATCTGGAGGGTCTTGCTCCTGTCGCCGACGTCGACTATCTTGGCGTCGGTCTCGCTGAACGGCGGTCCGATCGACCCGTCCTTGACCACCCCGCCGCTAACCGGGTTGCAGTGCGTTATCGGGCTGGTCTCTGACAGGCCGTACCCCTCGACAAGGTTACCGCCCGTCAGCTCGATGAACTTCCTCCTGACCGCAGGGGGGAGCGCCGAGCCCCCGGACAGGCAGGCACGGACCGAGGTGAGGTCGAACTTGCCGGCGTCGGGCCTGCTGTTGATGGCGATGTACATCGCGGGAGCGCCCGAGAATATAGTCACCTTCTGCCCCTGGATGGTCTTCATCACTTCGTCGACGTGGAAGCTCGGGAGCAGCACCATCGCGGCCCCCGCGGCGAGCGGGGCGTTCATCGTGACGGTGAGCCCATAGATGTGGAAGAGAGGGAGGACGCAGAGCGAAACATCCCGCTCGGTGACTGGAAAGAGCTTCATGGCGTAATGAGCGTTGGACAGCAGGTTATGATGGGTGAGCATCGCGCCCTTCGAGACCCCCGTGGTGCCGCCGGTGTACTGCAGGACAGCCACGTCG
>JAKAPN010000006.1 GCA_021822995.1 archaeon | reverse complement strand
GACGGGGAAGTGGTCATGAAGCGGTCGGCCTCCTCTCCCTGAGCTCTTCCCACACCATCCGGGCGAGCATCGGGACCACCACGCGGGCCCTTTCGTCGGGGAGGAGATCCTCCTGGGACTCAATCATGCGCAGCGAGATGCTGTCAGGGGGAAGGAGCGTCCTGGCCGTCTGCTTCAACCCCCTCAGGTCGCGCGTTACGAAGGCACGCTGTTCTGCCATGAAGGAGGGTAGTCTGGCCGCTAATAACGAGGGCGACGTTGCAGTGCGAGGCAGGGTTCGCCGTCATTCAACAAAGTGCTCATACTGTCGAACAACATTCCATGAAAGCATCCCAGCAAAAAGAAGAAGGCTCGCCATGCATGCTCTTTCGTGCTTTTTTCTTGACGTTTTTCCGATGAAACGGTGTTCCGTCCGATGGGAATCCTTGATGCAGGATGGGGAACTCCGACCTACGAACCCCCGAGAGGGACGGGATGCCCCGATCAGAAGTGGCGGTCAGATATTTGTGCAGAGTGCCATCGATGGGATGAACGACCTTGGACCTGTGACGGTGAGGAGATTCTGACGGCGATGCAGGTGGTTATCTCCCTCCACCGAGCCGGAACACCTCATATTGGGCTCCTTTCGCCAGACAGAGATTAGAGCTGCCCCGGCCGGGATTCGGGCCTGCAGATGCGGGCCTAAGCACATTCATGATCGTCAGGCTCTTGCCTGTCCATGTCCCGCTGGGGCATAACCCTACGATATCACTTCTCCTCTCTGTCAAGGCACTGCTAATCAAATCTGTTCGTATTGTGTTAAATGGATGAGAGCGGGCGGAGTTGCCCGGTTTGTTCAATCAGACAGTTAGTGGGAATTCTTTTTCGAGCTTTCTGTAGAATTCCTCGCCGCAGTACCATGGGAACGTGGGTTTTCCGACCACCTTGATTCTTCCGTCGATTACTATTGAAGGCACGGCATTGACGCCGTATTGATTCACCAGAACTTTGCTCCCCTCCGCGTCGATAGGCAGTACATCCATCTTGCAACCCTTGCATTTTCCAAGCTCGACGATGTCTACAGTCTGTCGGCACAATTCACACCCTCCGGTAAAGATTTGGATTCTGTGTGGCATTGTATCACCTGTGCCGTCGACTTCCGCATAAGTGTTAGGTCGCCGGCCGACATCCCCTCCGGTGTTCGGTAATCCATCATTCTGTGCAGCAGCTCAAGCTCCCCACATCCCTGTAGAAGGATTGCGCCGCCAGTTTGATTCCCTCGGACAGGGTAGGAAAGATGTGTACAGTATCGATGATGTCGTCTATGGTCAGCTTGAATTTGACGGCAAGGACTCCCTCCTCGATCAGGTCGGCGGCGTGAGGGGCCATGACATGCACCCCGACGATCCTTTTGGTCGTCCTGTCCGCCACGAGCTTTACCAACCCCCGGGCGTCACCTATTATGCTGGCCTTCGGCACGAGTTCGAGAGGCAGGACGTTGCAGGCGCACTTGATTCCTTGGCCGTTTGCCTGGACGTCCGTCAGGCCCACGCTGGCCACCTCCGGCGAAGTGAAGACTGCCTTCGGAACCTCGTTGAAGTCTATGCGTTTCTTCTCGTTTGTGAAGGCGTTGTTCACCGCGACCGCCCCCTCCTTCGCGGCGATGGTTTCAAGCATCGGCTCGCCTATGACATCCCCCGCGGCCAAGATGTTGGGCGCCGAGGTCTGCATCTGATCGTTCACTCTTACGAATCCTTGATCGTTCAACACCACGCCTGCTTTCGACGCATTCAGGCGGTCGGTGTTCGGTGCCCTCCCCGTAGCCATTAGGAGTTGTTCAGCTTGGAACTCCTTCCGAGTGCCGCCGACAGTTGCTTTCACAAGCTTCGTACCCCCTCTTTGAGCGACCTCGTCGAGTCGGACTCCCGTCTGAATCCGAATCCCTTCTCCCTCCAAGGACTGCTTCAGCGCGGCGGATATCTCGGGCTCGTGCTCGGGGAGTAGCCTCTCGCTGCGCTGCAGGACGGTCACCTCGGCCCCGAAGTGGGCGTACATCTGGGCGAACTCCAGGCCGAGCGCCCTCCCGCCGACGACGATCATTGACCGCGGCAGTTTGCGGAGGCTCAGAGCCTCTTCGTTGGTGAGGTAGTGGACGGCTCCGATTCCTTTGATCTGCGGAACGCTCGCCCTGGCTCCGGTAGCAATCAGAAACTTCCGTCCCCCGATGGTCCTCCCCCCTACCTTCACTTCGTCGTTCGAGGCGAATACGCCTTCGCCCGGGACGTAGTCGACGTTCCCGAGGCCTTGCAGAACAGCGGCGTACTTCCGCTTCCTGAACTTCCTTACCAGCGCATCTTTCTCGGCGATGGCCTTTTCGAAATCCAGCCTGCTCTTCCCGTATCTGATCGCCTTGAACGGTCCTTCAAGCGAATCCTGATAGGACGTACCGACCGTGAGCAGGCGCTTGCTCGGGACGCACCCGACGTTCACACAGGTCCCTCCGATCAACGCCCCCCTGGTCCTGTTCTTCCCGACCAGCGCAGTCTTGACTCCCAGCTCATCGGCCTTGATTGCGGCAGCGAAGGCTGCGGCGCCCTGGCCTAGGATCACTAGGTCATACTCAGAAGGCAAGGACCGGCTTGCCTCCTAGGGACGCTTGGCCCTGCTCTTGGCCCGGACCTCGGCCTCGGTCTTCTCCCGCTCTTCCTCTTCTTCCATCGATAGGCTGCAACATGACATGGCGAGGATGCCGAACGCAGGCTAGTTAGGACTGTTCCCTTAAGCACAAGAAAGGAATCTCCCGTTTTGGCGTTCCACAATCAGGAGATGGTTCGTTTCCTTTCGATTCTGCAACGTCCAAGGCCAAATCCTTAATTGGCAGAAACTCGGTTCCTACCTGGACTGAGAGATGTCGATCCAGCTGGACCGTACAGACGTTCAGATTATCGAGATGCTCCAGGAGGACGGGAGGATGCTGTACAAGGATATCGCCCAGAAGGCGGGGGTCAGCCTCCCCACGGTACGTACCCGGATTCAGAAGTTGATGGACCTCGGCGTGATTAAGAAGTTCACCGTCATCGTTGACGCGGATAAGATTCTCGGGAAGGTCAGGGGCTTGGTGCTCCTGCAGGTCAACCCCTCCGACGTGGACAAAGTAATGGCGAGACTCATTTCGATGAAGGAGGTCAGGGAGGTCTACAGGACCGCAGGGTCGAACCCCTTGGTGCTGAAGGTGGAGGCCGGGGACCTGGATGAGCTGGGCCAGTTGATATCCGAAAGACTTTCTGGGATCGAAGGGATTAATGAGGCTTCCAGCCTAGTCGTCACTAAGACAGGGAAGGAGGAGTATGGGGCTTCCGTCCAGGCGGAAGCAATGGTCCAGTTCAAGTGTTCCTTCTGCAACGCGCCAATCATGGGAAAGCCGTACGTCGAGTACATCGATGGCGGACGCTACTATTTTAACGCCGAAGAGTGCGCCAAGGCGTACAAGCAGAGGAAGCTCCGAAAAGAAGCAAGCTGATCTGCGTTCGATTCTGGGCATGTAGTCGCAGGCTTGCTAACCTGACAGTCACAAGGATCGTAGTTAAAATCCGTAGAGCCGATAGATATCATACCAGTCGCTTGAATCAAAAAGGGGAGAGGCTTGGGACGTGCCCGCCCTTTTGCCTCCATTCTACATTGGGTGAGCCTTCGCCTTGTGGTCCATCAGCTCTTGCTGACTGGCGAAGGACATGCCGCACGCGGGGCACTTGTATTCTTGCTTAGGTGCTGACATGTGGGCCTTGCCGTGCTGCATTAGTTCGTCTTTGCCGCTGAAACTGGCGCCGCAGGAGGGGCACTTGTAGGACGAGGTCCCCTTCGGAATGGCCACCGAAGCCACCCCTCCGAGGACCAGCCCGTAGACGATGTGGGCCACGAAGCTCCCTCCTACCATCGTGGGCATCCCCATAAGTGCCGGCATCATCATAGCCATCAAGGGCATGAAGAAGATGATCCAGACGACGATTCCGGCGACGGTGCCGAGGACTAGGGCCCTGCCAGTGTTCTTCAGCCTGAGGCGTGATACCTTGGCCACAGCTACGCCGAAGATGGCTCCGACTACGATCCCGGTGAGCAGGTGGAGTATCCATCCTGCCGCCGTAGACATGGAACCCATGCCCATCTGCATGGCTGCTGCCACGAAGAAGAGCTGTCCGCCCATCGGGGTGGGCACCAACATCATTGAGGCTAAGGCGGCCATGACGAGGGCTGCGACGAAGCCGCCGAGGACCGAGAATCCTACGATTCTCGAGGTGGATGGTGCGGCCATATCTAGTTCCCCTCCAGGACGGAGTCGATCTTCTGCCTGTAGGCCTGCGCCGGCATGGCGCCGATGATCTTGTCTACCATGCGTCCTCCCTTGAAGATCATCACCGTCGGGATGCTTAGGATGTTGTACCTCATGGCTAGGCTCTGGTTGGCGTCTGTGTCCACTTTGGCGAAGTTCACTTTGCCAGCGTATTGCTGTGACAGTGACTCGATGACCGGGCTGACCATCCTGCATGGCCCGCACCAGTCGGCGTAGAAGTCCACGACCGTTGGTGACTGTGACTTCAGAACTGCTCGTTCGAAGTCCGCTGTGTTGACATGTTGCACTCCGTTGTTGTTCGACATATTTGTCGGGCTCCCGTACGGTAGCAGAAACTTATGGTTGTTTTACAAGGGTCAAGCCTGAGTTTTAAGCCAGAGGCAGTATTATTAGTCGCCAGCTTTTCTGCGACACTCGTTGAAGTACAATATCGTGGCGCCGCTTGGAGAGGACCTCGAGTCCATCTACACAGCGGTCAGAGAGTTCCCCACTGAGAAGATCTACCTCCTCTCCACGGGCAAACACAAGGCGAAGCTGGACGAACTGAAAGCAGTGGCCGAGAAGCTCAAGATTGGGGTCCAAGTCATCGAAATCAAGGGCGGCCTCCTCGAAGGAATGTTCAAGGTATTCGCCCAGATGAAGACCGCGGTTGACCAAGACAGCCTCTTGGTGAACGTTTCGTCTGGGGACAATCTAGAGAACTGCGCTGCGCTATCAGCATCCTATGTCAATGGGCTGAAGGCTATGGCCTTGATGGACGATAAACTGATAATGCTGCCGGTACTGAAGTTTTCCTACTACAGGCTCCTGCCCGAGCGCAAGCTCACCATCCTGAAGTTTCTCAAGGACCAACCAGACTGCTGCAGCTCACTCGAGGACTTGGCAGAGAAGACGAAGATGAGCCTCCCCTTGGTTTCCTACCACGTCAACGGGAACGCAAAGGCTGAGGGGCTAATCACCATGGGCCTGGCCACGACCCACATCGGGCCGAGGGGGAAGACTCAGGTCATTCTCACTGAGCTGGGGAAACTCATCGCCGAAGGGGACATCGAGGCACCATTGCAACACGCGACATCTCAGCAGAAGGTCCTCGGTTAAAGCGGAAGCTTTACCGTTAAGCGCTATCTGTTAATGCGTTAACTCAGATTTCGACCGCGAGAAACATGCCAGAATTCAGGTGTGACGCGTGTGGGGTCAACTTCCCCGCCCAAGAGGCTCTGATGCAGCACAACGCTGCAGCCCATGCTCAACCGCATCAGCACTTCGCGTGCCGAGCGTGCGGGGCAGAGTTCCACTCCCAGGCAGAGCTACAGGTGCACAGCCGGTCTGCGCACCCGATGTAGGCGGGAACAATGAATCCCAGCGGCAGAGAGCCAGGGCAGGGCCCAGTGCCCTTGACCCCGGCACTTCCCCTTTTGATTGGAATTCCACGCCTTCCACGGATATTCAACGAGAAGGGAGAGACATGCCGTCGGTAGGGGGGACCCAGGCGAAGCCGGAGAAGCTTTCTGTAGGCGTGGTCATCGAGGGCTTCCCGGAGTCCGGGCTTGCTGGGACCATAGCCTCGACCTGCTTGGTCTCTTCGCTGAAGCTCCCGGCCGTGGAGGAACTTTCATCCGAATACTTCCCGCCCCTCGCCACTGTGCTCGACGGGAAGCTACAGGCGCCCGCCCGGATCTACGCCGACCCGAAGCAGAACATCGCGATATTCATGGGCGACTTCTCGCCTGGCCTGAGAGCCTCGAACCTGATAGCCAAGGAGATAATCAGGTGGGCGAAGGAGAAGAGCGCTTCGTTCGTGCTCACTTCGTTCAGCACCCCGATGGAGGAAGGGTCGGACGAGCACGTAGTGTCAGCCGTTGTGAACGGCCAGGAGGCAGAGGAAGTCGCTTCGAAGGCGTCAATCCCTCTTGCAAAGCTCGCGGCTGTAGGCGGGGTCGCAGGAAGGCTCCTGCTCGAAGGCAGGGATAACGGAGTTCCAGTTGTAGCCCTCCTGATCAGGATTCACAAGGGAATACGGGACTACGAGAGTGGCCTGAAGCTAGCGGAAGTGATAATGAAGATGGTTCCGAACGCCTACTGCGACCTAGAAGGGATTAGGGCAGAGGCAGAAAAGACCGAACGGAACCTCAGGAAGGTGTGGAGGCAGACCGCTCCACCTGGCATCTACGGCTAGGCCGGGTCCACGCTTGATCGAGTGGCTCGTCTACTGGTTCATGTTCCCGGCCTGCATCGGCATCGTGTCCTTCGCGATGATGCTGGGGATTGACGGGACGGCTATACTCACCCCGAGCGTCATACTCCTTTTTCCCCTCCTGAGCGTCCCGACCGTATCTCCGGCCCAGGCGGTGACCGTGGGGCTGTTCACCGAGTTCTTCGGCTTCTTGTCCGGGGTCCTGGGCTACAGAACGCAGGGGCTCATAGACTACAAGGTCGGGATTCGCCTGGCTGCCTTTGCCGTGCCCACCATCGTCGCGGCGTCCCTCCTTGCCCAGTTCTCTCCAGCGCTCTTCCTGAAGCTGGCGTTCGGAGTCTTGATGGTCGGCCTGGCCGTCTATCTCTCGGTGACCGCGAAAACTACTGTGAGGGATTCTCATCTCTCAGCCGTTCCGCCATCGGTGGAATCGATCCCTAGGAAGAACGAGTCAGATGACGAGACGGTGATAAGGACGGCGTCAGGGGACGAATATCGTTACAGAGTGTGCGACAGGACAAGGGGAGAGTTGGTCTGCGCCGTGGGGTCGGCCTTTGAAGGTATGATCTCGGTCGGACTGGGGGAGCTTGTGATGCCCGATTTGGTTAGGCGGTGCAAGATTCCTATCTCTGTATCCGCTGCAACGTCGGTCTTCGTGATGGCTGTGGCCGTATTCGCAGGCTCGGTTACAGGGATGCTCAGTCTCGCAGCCAGAGGAGGGGCGTCATCCCTCCCGTGGAACCTGCTACTCTTCACCGTTCCGGGAGCAGTAATCGGCGGCCAGGTCGGATCGAGGGCGCAGGGAGTTCTTTCCTCCCTCACCATGGAGCGTCTGATCGTCGTCATCTTCGCGATCATCGGAGTGAGTTTCCTCTATGTGAGCACGACGGGTCTCGTTCGGTAGCGTCTGTCGAGGTAGAGGAATCGAATCAGCAGTTTCGGTTGAAAAAGTTCGGTCTTTCAGGGTTAAAGGAATGACTCATAGGCTCCGAAGTCCCTTGGTTCCGCATGGCCGAGAAGTACCCTTGCACTGTCTGCGGAGCCGGGTTCCCGACGGAGGAAGCACTGCTGGCACACGTTGGCGATGCGCACACGAGTGAGAGCACAAGTAAGGGGAATTCGGGTCTTCTCGTGTTCCCCGACGAAGTGAAAGAATTCGCGACGCGTGAATACGAGGAGCGGGCCGACGCCGAAGGCCTGACCGAAGAGGAGAAGAGGGCCAAGTTCGGCAGGGCGATCAAGGTAACGGCAAAGTACCTAGCGAAATCGAGGAAGGAACTGCGATCAGGAGACCTGTTCTGGTTCTCCGACTCCCCGAAGGCAGGAGGCGGGCTCGGAGAGCACCCCGGCGCCCTGCAGCACTTCATAGCGGGACTCCCGGCGTGCCAGCTGGTCCACTACGGGGAACGCGCTTCGGTCTGGGGGCTCCGAATCGAGGAACTGGAAATCAGCGCTATCGGCCGCTACCTCGCGATGTCCGGAAGAGGCTTCGACGGCGTAGAGTACGAGGTGCGGGTAAGGAGCCCGGAACCACCGGACAAGATAAGGGAACTTGCCCAAGCCGCGGCAGGCGACTGCTATGTGACGAACACCCTGAAGAGATCATGCAAGGTCGTGGGAAAGCTCATATTGAATGGTGAGCACTTGATGGAACTGTAGCGTTGGTTCCTACTCGAATCACAAGGGACCCGAATTTTGGCCGGGTTCTCCCGCATGCAAGGTTGCGTTCGGTTAGTCCCAGGCTTGAGGTTCTTCTGAAGTTGGTTTTCGCAATCTTCCCGCAGGGTGTGGAACCTCTCAAGTCGGTTACCGCTTTGCAGATGGGAAGAAGAGGCGAAATGAAGGGGTTGGTGGGTCTCACCAGGTACTGTTGCATCAGGACAGAAGACAACCAGGTCTCTGGGGACAGGGGGCCAGATCAGACCATTACCTTCTACAGCGACCTCTTCGATGAGATATCCGACAGATCGGCCATCGGTGTGGTCGCCCATGAACTCGCCCACGCATGGCTAAACGAGCACATCCACCCCGATGCATCCAAGAAGAGAGAGTCGGAGGCGGACAACCTAGCCAGGGAGTGGGGATATGGCGAATACCTCGCTGCCCTCGCGTCCGAGACCGATCCAGTCTAGGCTCTGGTTTTTCCAAGCTGGAAGGACTGGAGGGCCCAACCTCCTGCCAAATTGCTGTGGGTAGCGCCCTTGCCGGGTACGACGAATTCAGACTTCTCTGGCGCCCAGATGGTCGTGTTCCATCATACGATGATATTCATGCGGCTCCATGAGGGAGCTGAAAGCCCGATCAACTACTTCGGTTATGGATGGGTGGATGTGCATCGAATTCATCAGTGGCCTGGCATCTTGGTGCTCCGTGTACATCAGGTTGACTATCTCCTGTATCATGATTGACGCGTAGGGGCCGACGATGTGGGCTCCCAGAATCCTGAGCGTGTCCTTCTGGACGATCACCTTCACGAAGTATCCTTTGACGTTCATGGCTTCTCCCTTCGCGGTGTTCTCATATCGGTAGAAGCCGACCAGGAGATTGTCTTCGCCGAACCTCTCTGCAGCTTCCTTCTCTCTCATCCCCACGCTGGCCACTTCCGGGTAGGTGAACACGGCGCCGGGGACTGCGTGGTAATCGACCTGCACCCTCTGCTTCAGCACCGCGTTGTAGTAGACCACCTGGGACTCGTAGTTGGCGACATGCTTGAAGGGGAACTTCCCATCGGCGTCTCCGAAGGCCCAGATGCCTGGTTGTGAAGTCTCCAGGTAATCGTTCACTTCAATCCAGCCCGCTTTCGTGGTCCTGATGCCCCCTCTTTCCGGATGGAGAATCCCGGTGGTGGGGCCCCTGCCGGCGGCAATCATGATCTCGTCGGCTTCGACAACCAACTCCGAGCCAGACCTCCTGTCGAAGGTATGAAGCCGCTTCTTGCTGTTG
This sequence comes from archaeon, assembly GCA_021822995.1. GTDB lineage: Archaea > Thermoproteota > Nitrososphaeria > Nitrososphaerales > Gagatemarchaeaceae > UBA183. The sequence goes on along the minus strand of JAKAPN010000006.1, from coordinate 3,137 downwards.
GCCAGTTGCTCTGCTCCTCTGACTTCATGGTTGGTCACTATCTCGATATGCCTCCCAAGGACTGATTTGGCCAGGGCAGAGACTTCCGGCTCCTCCTCGGGGAGGAACTGGGGGTTCCTCCCCACGATGGTGACCTTGGCGCCCATGGCAGAGAAGAAATGCCCGAACTCTGCTGCTATGTAGCCCCCGCCGACAATTGCTATGCTGGACGGAAGGTGCTTCAGCCTGAAGGCCGTGTCGCTAGTGAGGTAGCCGACCTCCTCTAACCCCTTGACCTGTGGAATCACCGGCTGGGACCCGATGCACAGGAAAATCATCTTCGAGGCTATCGTCTCCCCAGATACCTTCAGCATGTAGGGGGCCACAAACTCCGCTGAATCATGATAGTAGTCTATGTTCTCGGAATTGGCAAGGCCGTTCCTAATCGAGTCGATGTCCGCGTCGATGAGCTTCCGCATCCTGGCCATTATCTTCGAGAAGTCCGCTTTCTTCAGTTCCACATCCAAGCCGAGCTCCCCCGCCTCTTCAATGGTCCTCACAAGTTCCGCCGGGTAAAGAAGGATCTTCGAGGGGATGCACCCTCTGGTCAGACAGATTCCTCCGGGTTCGTCCTTGTCGACGACCGCGACCTTCATCTTTGGATTCTGCTGCAACATCGGGTCGACGAGGTTCATGGCCGAACCGGAACCGATTACTATCAAATCATAGTTCTTCATGGGCAGCAAGTCCTCCCAGCGCTAAATAAATGGGCCTGCCTGATGGGCCTTCGAATAACGGCGACCCTGACTCGGGCTGACATGTGCTAGTTCGGTGTCCCGCGAAAGGCTAGGGGACGAGTGCCACGGAACTATCTGCCCCAGTCGACTACCATGCTCAAGGTATCAAAGCAGCCCGACCAACCGATTCGCCGTAGGCCGTCAACGGTTGCCTTGGTGAGAACTCAGTACGACCAATGCCTTGCAGACCAAGGTGCAGTGGAGGTCAGCGCGATGGGCAGATAACGACGCGGAATGTGGGTTGTTATCTTCCTCCACTTGCCTGCTGGGATACTACGGGCTAGCCTCCTTTTACCAAACGGAGCCTAAAACTGCCCCGGCCTGCAGATGCGGGCTTAAGCACCTTCATAATCGTCAGGCTCTTGCCTGTCAATGTCCCCGCTGGGGCTTAACCCTACGATATCACTTCCCTTCTCTGTCACGCCTCTGCTATTCAACTCTGTGCTCATAATGTGTAATGGCTCTCAGACCGCCCTATACTTCTCATAGCTGCGCCTGATGTACTTCTCAAGGGTCCGCGGGTTCACCTTGACGTAGTCGGAAACGGCCAGCATGTCGTGGTCCCAGGCGTCATAAAAGGAGTTCTCTCCTAGGGCCCTGAAGAGGTGCGGCCAGAACTCCTCAGACATGGAGTGGACGATCTGCCACGCTCTCGAGCGTCCGAAGGGGAAGAGCCTTTCATCTTCGCCGAGGCGATTCAGGTAGTCGGTCACGATCTTGGTCATCCTCTGCCGCGGCGTCACCAATCTTCTTGATGATAGGGGCAGCCAAGCCTCTCTGTACTTCACCTTCGAGTATTCCTTCCGCTTGCTCAGGAGAATACCTATGACCCTGACCCGCCGCTTCTCTTCCTCCACTCTGAACCGCGATTTCTTCAGCCGGAGCGCTTCGCTGACCCTGAGGGCGCAGAGGTAGAGGATGCATACCAGGGCCCTGTCCCTCAGGCGGAGCGAGTCCCGATTGGCTCTGCAGTTCCAGCGTGTGCTCCCTTCGAGGACTCTGAAGATGGCTTCGGGCGAATAGTATTCCTCGATGTCTTCAAGAGTACGTCTTGCTTTCGGTGTCGCATTTCTGCTGCGGCCTGGGGCTTAAAACGCGAGCGTCCACTTTCACTCCCGTCTCCCCCTCTCCGGCCCGGCCGAACTGTCGGGGCCTTCGTCCGGCTCGCTCTCCAGGCCAAGGAGCCACTTCGAATAGGCGTGGACACGCTCGACGAAGTTGTCGGAAGTCAACCAGGAATCCCTGATGTGGTACTGCTCTTAACGTAGGCTCGGTCTCTGGCTTCCATCGGACAGAGAGTCCTTGGCGAAAGTGACAGTTTGAGCAGGATCCCCTACTTTACGAGATCAGCGAGCCCGAGTCTATGGCTCACCTTGACTTGGGCTTCGTCGACGATAGGCGGGGACGAGCCCACCCTCCTTTCGAATGTCTTGCAACTCGAATAGAGCGAGACATACGCGCCGTACTCCCAGCAGACCCCCCGGGCCGTGAACATCTCATGGGCGAAGCGGACGCACTCGAAGCAGTAGGGCCTCTGGAGGCCCGTCCCCTCCCAGTGCCTGACGAAGCCGGGCGGCAGCATCGAGACCGCCGAACCGAGTCTAGCGTCTGAGAGCATTCCTTACCTGCGGGAGAGCAGCTGCGAAGGCCGTGTGAGGGCAGTAGTCTGACGCATCGAGCTCGCAGTAGAACTTGACCTTCCCTCCGTCCGCAGCCCTCGCCTTCACGCCCACAACCCTGTCCTTCTTGTTGTCCCGCACCACTACCTCGTCCTCCCCCAGAGAGATCAGCTCCAGGAACGGCGCGTAGTTGGAGAATTTCTCCTCGATGTAGAGCATGACCTCGAGGATGTCGCTGACGAAACTCGCAAGGGGCCTCTTCTCCTTCTTCGCCTTCTCCTGGACCTGCTGGTACAGCTGGGCCGACACGGTAATTGTTCTGAACCGTCTGTCTGGCATAATATTACGCCAAGATTACGTTACCTTTAAATGTTTACTGACGTGGGAAAAGGGTGGGAGGTATAGAACCTTGTTCGGAAAACTCGTTCCTGCCTTAAAAGGCCCCGAAGGGTCTGTCGGCATGGCCGCACCCCCCAATGGAGAGCCGCTCGAGCTCTGCGAGGAATGCGGGTCCCCGCTGGTCGATGGCTTCTGCGGGACCTGCGGGTCAGGTTACAGGGAGGGTGCCAGCCCGGTGGGAGCCGCCCCTCTTGAGAGAGGCGAGCTGTCGCGGGTGCTCGGGAGGAACGTCGGGGCGAGGGCGCACGGCTCCTACTCCCTCTCGATGCAGCAGGAGCAGGGGATGGGGCCGCTGCGGAAGCAGATCGACCTCATGGTCGAGCAGTTCAACGCCTCCCCGGAA